>NZ_JCAMRN010000080.1:0-16079 GCF_059620965.1 Geobacter sp. PheSNFMC | reverse complement strand
ATCAGGAAGCTCCTCCGAGCTGTCCTTTTGTGGCTTTTCAAAGAGCGGTTCAGAGGCATCACTGACGACATTACGGCCCTGATTGAGAGATTCAACCGGCTGTATCAACCTGTCTCAGGGTGATTTGAGACTTTTTCAGGCACGACTATAATAATAAATTGAATTTTAGCAATGTCGTGGCACAATAATTGATAGAGCCCCGGCTCGTAACATCTGGTAACAAAGAAATTCCCCGGAAATGTCTTATTGATCCCAGCCGTCTCGCGTTCAGTCAACAGGATACTGCATGTCACCAATCAAGCTGCTGATAATTGACGATGAATTAGATTTTAGGGAGAGTATTGCCCTGTATCTTCAGGATGCCGGTTTTGTTGTCCTGGAGGCTTCAAATGGCCGTGAGGGTCTGGACCTGTTCGATCATGACCGTCCGGATATAGTTTTTACCGACCTGCATATGCCGGTTATGGATGGTTTTGAGTTCATTGCCGAGTTGGCTGGTAAAAGCCCGGCCACACCGATCATCGTGATCTCGGGGATAGGCCATGTCAAGGAAGTGACCCGCGCAATGCGGCTTGGCGCCCGGGATTATCTCGTAAAGCCGATTCTGGATATGGATGACCTGAAGCTTGTCATCATGAAGGCTTTTCGCGAAAATTCACTGATTAAAGAAATAGATTCCCTCAAAGACAAACTGCTGAGCGGAGATCTGCGTCATCAGGAAGCATTTTCTTTGATCAAGACTCAAAACCAGGACATGATCGCCCTTATGAAGTACCTTGAAGCCATTGCGATCACGTCGGAGCCGGTTTTGATAACCGGTGAAACAGGCACAGGAAAGGAGTTGCTTGCCGAGGCTGTCCATAAAGTCAGTGAGCGCAAGGGGGATTTTATTGCTGTAAATATATCCGGACTTGATGACCAGATGTTTTCCGATACCTTGTTCGGGCATGTGAAAGGTGCCTTCTCCAGTGCGGAGCATCATCGCGAGGGGCTCCTGGCCCAGGCTGCCGGTGGCTCCATCTTTCTGGATGAGATCGGCGATCTCCATGAAACTTCACAAGTCAAGTTGCTTCGCTTGCTGCAGGAAAGGAAGTATTATCAATTGGGGGCGGATATTCCCAAGAAAACGGATGCCAGGATAATTGCTGCGACCAATCGTGATCTCCGGCAGATGGTGAATTCGGGCACCTTTAGGGCTGATCTCTACTACCGGCTTTTTACGCACCAGATTACCATCCCGCCTCTCAGAGACCGCAAAGGGGATATACCACTGCTGCTGGATTGTTTTATTCATGAAGCCGCCAATACCCTGGGAAAGAAGCCCCCGACATATCCCCCGGAGTTGCTGTCTTATCTTGCTGCCTACGATTTTCCCGGAAATGTGCGCGAGCTGATGGCCATGGTCTTTGATGCGGTGGCAAGGCACACCCATGGTGTCCTTGCCATCGATAGTTTCAGAAAGGCGATTGGCTTCGAGATCTCAACCAAGACCGCAATCAATGACATGGCCAAGTGTACCATTATGCTGCATAACGGAGATGTGGAGCGTATGCCGACACTGGATGAGGCCGAGACCGTGTTAATCGGGCAAGCCATGGATCTGGCAAACGGTAACCAGGGAGTTGCCGCCACTTTGCTGGGCATCTCTCGCAATGCCCTCAATAAAAAGATCAATCGCAGGAAGGCTCGAAGTCATATGGTTTAAGTACCCTTACGCCGTTTGAACTTGCTGCGCCGATAGTACCAGCCACCACAACCCCAGATAAATACAGCCTCCACCTCCTTCCAGCTTTATTAGCCTGTGCTAAATGTACCAGGGCTACCCGTCTTTGTGTCGATGTATCTGTCCGATAAATAACAACAAATTGTTGGGCACCCTCCTTGCACAAATCTTGGATGAACCTAAAGTTCTGTGTTGTTATGCAATTTTGTGGTGGTTTTTGTTGCAACGCAGTTACTGGGCCGATAAACCTGAAAGGAGCGGTAAAATGAAGAATTTAGTGAAAAGCATCATTGCCTTGGGAGTGTTTTGCATGCCGTTGCTGTTGTTACAGTCTTTGCATGCCACCGAGAAAGGGGCGCGCAAGGATCACGGCAAGGCGGAAGCTGGTGACGTGCGCACCCTGGAAGGGTATGTGGAGCAGGAAAAAGAGTTCTATGATTTTCTGAAGAAAAACCACCCGCTTTTTAAGTACGAAAAGGATGGACGTCTAGTCGGCAAGTACCAGATCAGCGATCGTGAAGAGGAGTTTGTCGAGTTCGGCGGTGGCAAGGATTATGCCAAGAAGGTCAATATGCAGACTGCCATGACCTACCGGCTTGGCATGGAATCCATCCTGGACCTGCCCAACAAATTTGTCGGCGCCAAAAAGTGCGGCGAATGCCATCCTGCCCAGTACGAAAAGTGGAGCCGTTCTCGCCATGCACTTGTGGTTCGCTTCCCCGACGAAATGGTGGAGTTGCCCAACAAGGACCTGAATGCACCCCTTTACGGCACCAAGGATCTGGCTATCCTGCCGAAGGGTATCACCCCCGATATGGTCTACGCCATTATCGGCACCCCCCGCACCAAGTACGGCTTTCTCGATGCCTGGCTGGTGCGCGGGACATACCACGTTGAAGATGGTCTGCTGCGCGACCTGACAGGCAGGATGGTAGCCGGCGGCAACCAGCATTCAAAACATTGGGGGCAGTCTTTAACCCCGGAGATGGCCAAGAAGATCGCAGAGTTTGTGCCAGGTTTCCCCACCAAGCTGGCTGATTTTGGCGACAGCAGCTCCAGCGTGTGGGGCATGACCTCATATGGCGCCAAGTACAGGAAGAATATGCTGTTCCAGCCGGCCAGTTCCTACTGTGAAGTCTGCCACACCTTCAAATTCGACTTCAAGAGTCAGAAAGAGCTGTTTGCCGCCCTTGGCAAGCCGGAGGAGCTGCGCAAGCACACGATAAACAAGGGTATTTCCTGCGAGGAATGCCATGGCGCCGGCGCTCACCTGGTAGGCGCCCGAGGTGCCGGCATGCCGTCTAACTGTGAGCGTTGCCACCAGCGCTTTGCCTATAATGAAGATGAAGCCCAAAAAGATCCGAAACACCAGCTCAGCTCCTACTTCAAGAGCGCCTGCCCCTCCTGTGGCACGGAAGGTTCACAGGCCTATTTCTCCGAGCATTATCAAAAGGGTATGCGTTGCGGCACCTGTCATGATCCCCATGAGGTGACCGAGAACGATTGGAGAGACAGCTACACCGTGCCAGGACTCAAGAAACAGTGCCAGGACTGCCACTCTGCCCAGTCTGAGTTCTTTAAGAACAATTCGGCTCACAGCACCCATAAGTGCGCCAGCTGCCACATGCCGGTTATGATGAGCTGTGAGAACTTCGCAACGATCCAGTTTCCCGACAAAGGGGGCTTTGACAACACCCGGGCTGCCCACATCTGGAAGATCAATGTCTCCCCGGATGAAAAAACACTCAACCCGCCTGAAGGCAAGGGCCGCGATTTCAGAGGACCTTGGCGCCTTACCAAAAGGGATGGCAAGCCGGCTATCGACCTGATGTGGTCGTGCGGCCGTACCAGCTTCAGTGACGGCAATCTCCTCAATAACGGTGGCTGCCACAGCGGCGCTCAGTCCCAGTTGCCTAAACAACTGCACTTTACCGATCAGAAACAGATCTTCGAGGTTGTGGATGCATGGCAGAAACCGGTGAAAAAAGGGATCAAGGGGCTGCAGGAAAACTTCACCAAACTCGATCCGCTGCTGGCCTCCTCCAGGAAGGCGCAAGCCGATAAAGCCCAGATTCAGGTCATGATCAACCAGGCCAAGGACATCGTTTCCGCTATAGAGAAAGACGGTTCCTGGGGAGTTCACGCCCCTGAATACACCCTGAAAAAGGTCAAGGAAGCCGAGATATTGGTGGATGGTGCCAATGCCGCCCTGACAGGTGCTAATGTGACGAAGAGGTAGGGACACCACGTGCCGGCCCGGCGAGTTGTGCGCCGGGCCGGCTTTTTTTACAAAAGGAGATTGATGGTAATGTCTATGAACAGGAAGAAATGTGCCATTAATATTCTGATGTTGCTTCTGCTCCTGGGGGGCCAGGCGGTTGTTGCCGCCGGGGAAGGGGCTGAAATTGCAGGGTCAGAGTCTGCTCCGGCCAAGATGGATGAAGTTGCAACGACCTCCTGGGGCGACGTCCTTGCCAGGGTCAACGATACAGCCATTACCCGCGCCGATGTGGACCGTGCCGTAAGGATATTCCTGGCTCAGAACCGCGTGTCTCACGATCTTGCTGCGGAAGTGCGCAAACAGGCGGATGAGGCGGCCCTGGAACAGGTTGTCGCCACCAGGCTGCTGTACCTGGACGGCCTCAAACTTGAAATCAAGGACCTGGACAAGCAGATCAACGACAGGATCAGCAGGGGGAAGGCAAAGTTCCCTGCGGTAGAGGAGTATGTGGCTGCCTTGAAGGCCAACAATCTAAGCGAGCAGGATGCGCTTGAAATCGTGCGCACTGAAATAGTGGTGGCCAATTTGCTGGAAAGCCGGGTCATTAGCAGGATCGTGGTTACAGACGCTGAAATCCGCGCATTTTACGACCAAAACCAGGATAAGTTCAAAAGACCTGAAGGTGTGCGCTTAAGTCATATTTTGATCGGAGTATCCCCCCAGGCGCTACCGGAGGAAAAACAGAAGGCCAGGGAAAAGGCTGAAAGCCTGCGCAATAAGTTGCTTGCAGGGGAAGACTTCGCCGCGCTTGCCAAGAGCGAGTCATCATGCCCCAGCAAGGAGCAGGGGGGGGATCTCGGTGTCTTCACCAAAAAGGAAATGGTGCCTGAATTTGAAAAGGGGACTGCTTCCCTTGGGATCGGTGAAATCAGCCCGGTAGTCGAAACGCAGGAGGGCTATCACATACTGAAACTTACTGAAATAAAAAACAGCGAGGTGATTTCTGTCGGTGAGGCAAAGGAGAGGGTCGGGGAGTTTCTAAAGCAAAACAAGGCCCAGCAGGCCATAAATGATTATGTTGCCGGATTAAAGCAGAAGGCAAAGATCGAGTATCTTGCCGTAAAGTGACCTGTCTTGCAGTCAAGGTGTACCCGGACCTTTGGCCCCAAGGCGCTGGAAGCAAAGACATGAGGCAGGAAGCATGCAGCGGGGCCGGAACTTCTTTTAGGATGATCCATGAAAAGCTCACTTTTACTATTGCTGTTTCTTTTGCCGACGGTTCTCTTTGCCGCTGATTTTTACCAGCCGATCCCCGTGGCCGAGGTTGCCCGGCTGATGAAAACTCCAGGTGTCACGGTCCTGGATGTCAATGTTCAGGAGATATGGGAGAAACATCATATTCCCGGCGCCGTGCATATCGCTGGGCCGGATATTGCCCGCTACCTGCCGGTGGACAAGAAAGCACTGCTCATATTTTATTGCGCCGGTCCTTTGTGCGATGCCAGCGGCATTGCAGCAAACCAATCGGTCATGCTCGGATACCGCCGGGTTTATGTCATGCGGGACGGCATCTTCGGCTGGATGAAGCTCGGGTATCCGGTGGAGTCGGCTGTCCCCGACAAAAAGCAGGGTACACAACAATGATAGCGAGGTCTGTTTTGAAATGCCTTATTTTGCTCTCAATGCTTCTGCTTCTGCCCGCAGTTCTTTTTGCCGAAGACTATTTCCAGCCAATTCCCATGGCCGAGGTTCTCCGTTTCAGAAACCGGCCGGATGTTGTGGTTTTTGATGTCAATGTCAAGGAGATATGGGAAGAGCATAGCATCCCTGGTGCGGTGCATATCGATACCCAGGATTTTGAGAGGTTTCTGCCGAAGGACAAGAACGCCATACTGATCTTTTATTGCGCGGGACCTGATTCCAGACGGTCCGCCATCGCGGCAAACACCGCTATCATACTCGGATTTCGCCAGGTATATGTCATGAGGGATGGCATCTTTCGCTGGCTCAGCGCCGGGTATCCTGTTGAATAGAAAATCCCCCGGCAGGGTCCGCAGGTTTCGTTGTGACCATATGCATTTCAGTCTCCGGCGGGGATGAGGACAAAATTACATGCAAAAAATCAATCGGATAATTGTTTATACGCTCTTGCTGACTATTGCCGTGTCTGGAGGCTTTGTGCGCCAGGCAGAAGCCGGCAACAAGAAGAATAAAAAAAGCATAGAGAGTTTCGTGGTGCCTGATGCTGTCCTTACAAACCAGAACGGGGTAAAGGTGAGCCTGAGAACCCTTTTGCAAACCCAAAAGCCGGTTATGCTGGATTTTATCTATACGGCCTGCACCACCACCTGCCCTGTCCTGTCGGCCACGTACGCAAGCATTCAGAACAGGCTTGCCCCGGATACCCAAAGGGTCCAGCTTGTATCCATATCAGTTGATCCCGACCATGATACGCCGCCGGTGTTGAAAGGGTATCTTAAGGCCTATCGTGCAAAACCCGGCTGGGATTTTCTTACGGGAAGCAGGGAAGAAATAGACAAGGTTCTGAAAGCCTTCAGTATAAAAGAGATGTCATATAACTATTTCACATTGATCCGCAGTTCGCCCGACAGTAATTGGATCAAGATCACCGGTCGCTTGGACGCGACGGAAGTAATCAGCGAATATCTAAAGTAGACCGTCTGTAAAGTTCATATACCCTCTCGCATGAAAAATCAGGAATTTCCATGAGCATCAGGTTCAAAATAGGTATTCTGGCGCTGGTTGTAACAGCATCTGTTTCAGTCATGGCGCTGACCGCCATATTCAGTGTGCGCAATCTGTCAGATGAGGTCGATCTCCTTCGCACCCATCAAATCATCACCCAGTTGAGCGTCGTCAAGTTGAGCCGTGACATGAATTACCTTTCCCGGCTGTCACGCGACATCATGCTGGGGGGGGACTATGAGCGGGACATAAAAGCTGTCAATGACATCGCTGACAAGGTGTCGAATCATTTCGATCTGCTTTATAAGGCCGCTGACAACTTCGAAACCAAGGGGTTGATAACGAAAGCACATTACGACACCAATGATTGGCTTAATTCAACTAAGGTGGTGCTGGCCGAGCTTGGCAAAAATCCCACTGAAGACCGGCACAAGGCTTACAAGGAGTATGAACGGGATATAACCCCCAAGGCCATGAAGGCCAGGGAAAGTTTTGAAAAGATACTGCAGTGCTCGGAAAAGGATTTCAAGGGGGGGGTCGAGGTCTTTGAAAACACCATGGCCAGATCCGCCACTGCCGTCATCATTGTCAGCATTATCGCCATTGTCATCATTGTTTTGAGTTTTGTCGTGATCCTGCGCACGATTCTGATCGAGATCGAGAACCGCCGCCATGCCGAAGAGGCGCTTAGCGCCAGTGATAAAACCGCACGAGCGCTTCTGGACGGAATCGATAACTCCACCTATCTCATTGACCCTGACGGAATTGTTCTCGCCATTAACGCAACGGCCGCAAAGCGTGCCGGCAAAGACGCCAATAAATTGGTGGGAAGCTGTCTGTGGGATTTTTACCTCCCTTCCGGGATCTCGCACAAACGGAAGCAAATGGCGGCGCAGGTCATTGCCACCTGTCGCGCGGCACGGTTTGAGGATGAGCGCAACGGCTTGATTTTTGACCACACCTATTACCCGGTATTCAACGACGCTGGTGCGGTCGTGAAAATAGCGGTCATGTCCATTGACGTCACGGAACAGAAAAAGGCGCTGAAGGCGCTGGAAGAGAGTGAAAAGCGCTTTCGGACCCTGATCGAGGATGCCCCGATAGGCATCTCCATGTCCCGTGACCTGCGCTATACCTATGTCAATCGCGCCTATACGACAATATTCGGGTTCAATGATCCGTCGGAACTGATCGGAACCTATATCGGCGATCGCATCGCGCCGCAGTGCCGCAGCGAGATCACCGGGTTGGTGCGCCGATGCCTCGATGGCGGGAAGGTTCCCTTTGAATTCGAGACGATCGGGATGCGCAAGGATGGGCTGCGTTTTCCCTGTTACGTAGATATCACAAGGCTGACCTTCGATGACGGTCCCATGTCGATATCGTTCACAAGAGACTTCACCGAGCGCAAGCAGGCCTGGGATCTCATGATTCAGACCGAAAAGATGGTCATGATCGGCGGCCTGGCGGCCGGGATGGCCCATGAGATCAACAATCCGGTCGGCATCATCATCCAGAACCTGCAGAACATCGAGCGCAGGCTGGCCGTTGATTCGCCTGACAATCAGGCCGTTGCGGACGGGCTTGGCATAAACCTGCCGCAGGTCGGCAGCTACCTGGATAAGCGCGGGATTTTCAAGCTGCTTGTCACGATCCGCAACGCCGGGGAGCGGACGGCCAGGATCGTATCCAATATGCTCCAGTTCAGCCGCAAGAGCGATTCTGAACACAAGCTGTCCGATCTGCCGCTTGTCATCGAGCGCACCATGGAGATGGCGGCAAATGATTACGACCTTATGAAAAAATACAATTTTAACAGTATCAACTTTGTCAGGCACTTCTCGCCTGACCTGCCGCAGGTAAAGGTCAACGTGACCGAGATCGAGCAGGTGATGATCAATATCCTGAAGAACTCGGCCCAGGCCATGTCGTGTTATGGGACCCCTGATCCGGAAATAAATCTCAGCGCATATCGCGAAGACCAGATGGTTGTTGTCAAGGTGGCGGATAACGGCCCAGGGATGGACGAGCAGACCCGCAAGCGGATTTTCGAGCCATTTTTCACAACCAAGGAAGTCGGTTTCGGAACGGGGCTGGGATTGTTTGTTTCCTATACCTTGATCACACAGAGTCATAAGGGGGTCTTTACCGTTGACTCAATCCCGGGCAATGGGGCTTGTTTTACCATCAAACTTCCGCTCGATTAGCTGGATAACGGCAAAAAGCGGGGCTCATCGAGGCCGGGCGCAAGGCAAACAACCCGTGAGTAATAAGGTGCCGTCTGGAATGATTGCAGGGCCCGGCAGCTATGGCGCCTGCCTGGTCACAGGTTGCAACATCATCGCAAAGGGGGCTCAGCATGCAACTGTTCAGGCGCCTGGCGCCAATATTGGTTTCGCTTTTGCTGCTTTTCTCGGCCGCCATTGGCGCGCCACCGGCCGTCATGGCCCCGCTGGCCACGGACAAATGCCCGGTATGCGGGATGTTTGTCAGCAAATACCCGGACTGGGTAGCCACGGTCACCTTCAGGGATTCCACAACGCTGTTTTTTGACGGCGCCAAGGATTTCTTCACCTATTATCACAACATGCGGAAGTACACCCCGGCCAGGAAGCAGGATGCCATCTCCGCCATAACCGTTAATGATTATTACACCCTCAAGCCGATAAATGCCAGGCAGGCCTATTTTGTCAGCGGCAGCAACGTGTACGGCCCCATGGGAAAGGAACTGGTCCCCTTTGGCAAGCAGGCCGATGCCCAGGCATTTGCCAAGGACCACAAGGGGAAGCAGGTGCTGCGTTTTGCTGACGTTACCCAGGCCGTGCTGAAAACGCTGGAGTAAGCCCGGTCCGCTGCGCAACTTCAGGTGACAACTGTTCAATCCGCCAGGGGAATTATTGATTTTAATGATTGCAACCACAACACATAGACGGTGAGCCGGTCAGGGATGAACGGTGCCGCTGGCTAAATTCAAAACCATGAAATGGAGGTTGTCGCATGAAAAGAACAATTGTGTTGTTTTGCCTGTCCCTGTCTTTGGCCAAGGGGTCGTAATTTGCAGTTTTGATTTAATAGAAGATAGCGGGAATGGAGCAGTATGGGAAATGTGAGAGACAGAATAAATCGACCGCGAAATTCAGCAGATTTTTGAATCCTGTTACCTCTAAGCGTGTCAGCACGGGAGTCCCCTTATGAAAACCTGTCACTGATGATTTTATTTCGCCCCAGACTGAGTTTCGGGGACAGTTTACTTAACTCCCTTACGCCGCCAGACGAAAGGTAGCATCAATCTCGTCCCAAGGGACGAAGAACCGACTCTCTTCATCCTTCTCCACCAGTCCCAGCCGCTCCAGGGTCTTCACGTCGTCAAAGACGTTGCGGTACTGCCGGTGGAGTTTCTTCGCCAAGGCGTTGATGCTCACATGACCCATGGCGTGCAGGGTATTGAGCAGTTCGAACCGTTTCGGAGTGAGGTATTTGAGCAGCGTGGGGAGATCCTCGAAGTAGAGGCGTTCCACCGGCTGCTCCGGCCGCCATCCATTGTCGATGCTGCGAGCTAAATCCCGTGCCTCGGAAAAGAATTCGTCGTCGGACTTGATTCCTATCTTGATGTCCCGTTTCATTTTTTCAACACCTCCCTGACATCCCCTTCAAAGTCAGCGAACAACTTCTCCAGACTGGTAAAAACGTACGGCTGTTCGCCATCAACGACATGCCGGTGGTCGCCCTTTCCCCGTTCGTTGTCGTACCTGACCATACATGAACCGGTTTCCAGGACGCCGCAGAAAAGACGGTACTTAAATCGGTGGCTGCAACCATCTACGGGGGCATCGAGTATCCAGACCACCAATTCGATGATGAGCCCTTCTCTGACTTTCTTGTTCCTGAGAACAAGCGTTGCCCCCACAGTCTTACCTCCCGAAACATATGTTATTAGATAACACAATTCACATCCGCGTCAACAGGGGAATCTCACCGGCAAGAAGTAGAATAACGAAGGGCGACCTCATCGGCCGCCCTTCGTTATTCTACTTCAAATTCTTCTTTATCCTCTCCACCGCCTCAATGACATTCTCGCGGTGCCCGAAGGCCGACAGCCGGAAGAACCCTTCGCCGCTGGGGCCGAAGCCGGAGCCGGGGGTGCCGACCACGTTGCACTCTTTCAGCAGCTTGTCGAAGAAGTCCCAAGAGCTCATGCCGCCCGGGGTCTTAAGCCAGATGTAGGGGGCGTTGACCCCGCCGTAGACGGTGAGGCCGGCGGCGGCGAGCCCTTCGCGGATGATCCGGGCATTCTCCATGTAGTAGTCGATGATCTCTTTGTTCTGCTGCCACCCCTCGTCGGAGTAGACCGCGGCGGCGGCCTTCTGGACCGGGTAGGAGGCGCCGTTGAACTTGGTGGTGGTGCGGCGCAGCCAGAGCTTGTTGAAGCTGTACCGCTCGCCCGTCGGCGTGGTCCCCATGACCTCTTCCGGCACGACCACGAGGCCGCAGCGGACGCCGGTGAAGCCGGCGGTCTTGGAGAAGGAGCGGAATTCGATGGCGCACTTCTTGGCCCCTTCGATCTCGTAGATGGAGTGGGGGATTGCGGGATCGGTGATGAAGGCCTCGTAAGCGGCGTCGAAGAAGATGACGGCGTCGCTGGCAATGGCGTAGTCGACCCACTTCTTCAGCTCGGCCTTGGTGGCCACGGTGCCGGTGGGGTTGTTGGGGAAGCAGAGGTAGATGATGTCCACCTTCTCCGTGGGAAGGGACGGGATGAAGCCGTTCTCCTCGGTGCAGGGCATGTAGACGATGCCCTTGTAGTAGCCCTTGTCGTCGGCCTCGCCGGTGCGGCCGATCATGACGTTGGTGTCGTTGTAGACCGGGTAGACCGGGTCGCCGATGGCGACCACGTTGTCCAGGGCGAAGATGTCCAGGATGTTGGCGCAGTCGCACTTGGAGCCGTCGGAGATGAACATCTCCTCGGTCTTAAGGTCCACGCCCAGGGGCTTGTAGGACTTCTCGATGATGGCGTTGATCAGCCAGTCATACCCCTGCTCCGGACCGTACCCGGCGAAGTTCTCGGTGGTGGCCAGGTCGTCCACGGCCTCGTGGAACGCCTTGATCACGGCCGGGGCCAGGGGGCGGGTCACGTCGCCGATGCCGAGGCGGATGACCTTGGCGTCGGGGTTGGCGGCGGCAAACTCCCGCACGCGGCGACCGATCTCCGGGAAGAGGTAGCCGGCCTTGAGTTTCAGGTAGTTGTCGTTGATCTTTGCCACGGGAAAACCTCCAGGATGTAGTTCGTTTCGAACAGATAACGCAAAGACGCGAAGACGCAAAGAAAACAAGGGGCTAGACGGGTCGAGCCGGTGCTGATCTTCTTTGCGTCTTGGCGCCTTGAGTGAGTAAAGCGAACGGGCGTTGCCGCTGTCGTTTATTTAAGGCCCAGGACGTCCTGCATGTCGTAGAGGCCCGGCTGCTTCCCCACCACCCACTGGGCGGCCCGGACGGAGCCGCGGGAGAACATGTCGCGGGTCATGGCCCGGTGGGAGATCTCGATCCGCTCGCCCATGCCGATGAAGTAGACGGTGTGCTCGCCGACGATGTCGCCGCCGCGCACGGTCTGCATGCCGATCTCTTCCTTGGTCCGCTCGCCGCAGATTCCCTCGCGGTGGTAGGTGGCCACCTTGTTGTAGTCGCGGCCCAGGGCCTCGGCCACCACCTCGCCCATGCGGACGGCGGTGCCGCTGGGGGCGTCCTTTTTCTTGTTGTGGTGCAGCTCGACGATCTCCACGTCGAAGTCGTCGCCCAGGGTCTTGGCCACGTCCTTGAGAATCTTGAAGCAGACGTTGACCCCGACGCTCATGTTGGGGGCCAGCACCGCCGGGATATCCCGGGCCAGTTCCACGGCCAGGGCGCGCTCCTCGGGGGTGAAGCCGGTGGAGCCGATGACGATGGACTTTTTCTTGAGGGCGCAAACCTCCAGGTTCTTGAGGGAAACCTTGGGGGTGGTGAAGTCGATGAGGACGTCGCACCCTTCGACGACGGCGTTGAGGTCGTCGGAAATGGCGATGCCCAGGGCGCCGCAGCCGGCGATGAGGCCAGCATCCTGCCCGACCATCTCGTGGCCCGGCCGCTCCAGGGCGCCGGAGACGGTGCAGCCCGCCTCCCTGGCGGCAACGATGATCCTCTGGCCCATGCGCCCGGCGGCGCCGCAGACAGCTATCTTGGTCATATCAACCTCGCAGTTCGCGCGTTAAATCAACTGGTACTCTTTCATGATGGCAGCCAGCTTCGCCTTGTTCCCCTCAGACATGGGGCAGAGCGGGAGGCGGACCTCGTCGGAGCACTTGCCCATGAGGCCCAGCGCCGTCTTCACCGGGATCGGGTTCGACTCGATGAACATGGCGTTGCTGATCTTGAGGGTGTTCAGGTGGAGCCGGCGCGCCGTCTCCAGGTCACCGGCAAAGAAGGCGTCGGTCAGGTCGGCCACGGCCTTGGGCATGATGTTGGCCAGCACCGAGATGACCCCCTTGGCGCCACAGGCCATCATGGGGAAGGTGATGAAGTCGTCGCCCGAGAGGACATCGATCTGGTCGCCGCAGAGTGCCAGGATCTCCGAGGCCTGCTGGAGCGAGCCGGTGGCCTCCTTGATGGCGACGATGTTCTTGTGGGGCGCCAGTCGCGCCACGGTGTCGGGGAGCATGTTGACCCCGGTGCGGCCCGGCACGTTGTAGAGGATCTGGGGGATTGCCACGGCATCGGCGATGGCGGTGTAGTGGCGGACGAGCCCCTCCTGGGTCGGCTTGTTGTAGTAGGGGGTGACCAGCAGCACGCCGTCGGCCCCGGCATCCTTGGCCTTGCGGGAGAGCTCGATGGCTTCGGCGGTGGAATTGGAGCCGGTGCCGGCGATGACCGGGACCCGCTTGTTCACCTGCTCGATGACGATCTTCACCACGTCCATGTGCTCGTCATAGTCCAGCGTCGATGATTCGCCGGTAGTGCCGCACGGAACGATGGCGTCGGTGCCGTTGGTGATCTGGAACTCCACGAGTTCCCGCAGTTTCTCCTGGTCCACCGCGCCGTTGGCGAACGGGGTGACGATGGCGACAATGCTTCCCTTGAACATATCCGTATCCTCCCTCTCTGGGGTTGTCTTTCGTTACAGGAACGACGGCACCCGCTCGCCCCGGATCAGGTCTTCCACCGTCTCCCGCTCGCGGACCACTTCGAACTGGTTCCCCTTGACCATCACCTCGGCCACCCGGGGACGGCTGTTGTAGGTGCTGCTCATGGCGAAGCCGTAGGCGCCGGCCGACATGAAGGCCATCAGATCGCCCTGGCGGAACATGGGTACCTCCCGGTCCTTCACCAGGAAGTCGCCCGACTCGCAGATGGGACCCACGATGTCGGCCACGATCATGCCGTCCTGGTCCTTGACCACCGGCTGCACGCCGTGGAAGGAGCCGTAGAGGGCCGGACGGGCCAGGTCGTTCATGCCGGCGTCGATCATGATGAAGTTCTTCTCGTCACGCTCTTTGGTGAAGAGGCACGTGGCCACCAGGATGCCGGCGTTGCCCACGATGTTGCGGCCCGGCTCGAAGAGCAGGTGCATGCCCAGCTCCTTGGTGGCCGCGACGATCTCCTTGCCGTAGTCGGCGGGGAGCGGCGGCTCTTCGGTGCTGTACTGGATCCCCAGGCCGCCGCCGCAGTCGAAGTACTGCAGGTCGATCCCCTGGCCGCGCAGGTTGGCGATCATCGCCTTCAGCTTCTCGATGGAGTCCACGAAGGGAGTGACCTTGGTCAGCTGGGAGCCGATGTGCATGTCGATGCCGATCACGTCGATGCCGGGGAGCGTCTTGGCGCGGGCGTATTCGGTCATGGCCCGGTCAATGGTGATGCCGAACTTGGCGTTCTTGAGGCCCGTGGTGATGTAGGGATGGGTCTGGGGGTCCACGTCGGGGTTGACCCGGATGGCGATGCCCGCCTTCTTGCCCATGCGGGAGGCGATCTCGGAGATGCGGGTCAGCTCCTGCTCCGACTCCACGTTGAACATGAGGATGCCGGTGTTCAGGGCGTACTCGATCTCGTCGTCCTTCTTGCCTACGCCGGAATAGACCACCTTTTTCGGGTCCACGCCGGCCTGGAGGGCGCGGTAGAGCTCGCCGCCGGAAACGATGTCGGCGCCGCCGCCCAGGGTGATGAAGGTCCTGAGCACTGCCTGGGTGGAGTTGGCCTTGACCGAGTAGCAGATGGTGTGGGGGACGCCGGCAAAGGCCTCGTCAAAGGCAGTGAAGTGCCGGGTCAGGGTGGCGTGGGAATAGACATAGACCGGGCTGCCTACCCGGGCCACGATCTCCTTGAGCGGAACCTCCTCGGCGTGGAGCTCGTTCCCTTTGTACTGAAAGTGATTCATGATGTCCTCCGTTTATGAAAAGTGAATAATCGTCACGCTGTAAACAAAAGTGGACATTTTTAACATGCAAGACCGAAAAAGTCAAAAGATTAGCGGCTTATCGCCCGGTTCCGGCCGCCGCGCGCAGTGCCTGCCCCCTACTCCGGCTCGGCCAGGGCGCCCCGGACCGTGTTGGATGCGGCCCCTTCCACCAGCTGGCCGTCCACGGCAGCGACCTGGCGCACCAGATAGACATAGGTGACGCCACGCTCCAGGCGCTGGTCCTCGTAGCTCGTGCCGGTCACCGGCGCCGGCGTCAGGAGGACCAGGCTGGCGAGGTCGTCGCCCCGGCGGCGGTAAATGTAGGCGCCAACGGACTCCCCGGTCGCCAGCGGGGACTGCTCCCACTGGAGCGCGACTCCGGTTGCGCTCGACGAAGCGGTGAGGCGCGGCGCCGGCGGGGCCGCCACCATCGTGCGCCGGGCCCGGTTCGAGGCACCGCTCTCGCTGCCGTCCTTTTTGAAGGAGATTACCTTGTACTGGTAGGTGACCCCGTTGGTCAGGCCGCGGTCGGCCAGCACGTAGCGACCGTCGTAGGTGCGCACGTCCTGGGGATATTCCAGGTCCACGGTCCTGACCAGCGCGTAGGCGGTGGGGCACTCCTCGCAGTCCTGTCCCGGCGGAAGCACCGGCCTGCGGTAGACCCTGAACCCGGCCAGGTCCTTGAGGGGGCGGCCCCCTTCATCCCTGTCGGGCGCGGGCCAGGAGACGTAGAACGCGTCATCCTTCTGCTCCACCGTCAGGGTGGCGACGGGGGCCGGCACGAAGGATTCGGGCGGCACCAGGGGTCCCTTCCTGCCGCAGCCGGCCAGGGCGGCCGCAAGTGCGATTCCGGCAACGAGCTTGACTACGATTCCATGGTTACCGCTCACTGTCCCCTCCCCGGCCCTGTGCCGCGACGCGAATCACGCTATCTCCCCACTTTGGCCCGCTCGATCTCCGCCCTGACCCGCTCCAGGGCCGTGCCGCCGGTGGCGGCCCGGGCGTTGACC
>NZ_JCAMRN010000079.1:0-16570 GCF_059620965.1 Geobacter sp. PheSNFMC | reverse complement strand
TTTTGACTTTCATTCAGGTCAGAGACGACAAAAAAGGGCGCTGCCGGCATTGCCGGCAGCGCCCTTTGTCTTCTGCCCTCTCAAGAGGCTGTCAGGCCTCTTCTTCTTCGCCGAAGGCGATCTCGCGGTAGGCTCGCTCTTCCTCGAAACGGCGGGTCTGGGCCTGGATCTTTTCGATGTCCGATTGGCACTTGACGCAGTAGCGGGCAAAAGGCATGACCTTGAGGCGTCCCAGGGGAATCTCTTCCTCGCACTCCTCGCAGATGCCGTATTCTCCGTCATTGATCTTCAAGAGGGCTTCGTCGATTTTGCGCAGTTTGTCCCGCTCCCGGTCGGTCAGGAGCAGCCCCAGCTCCCGGTCGCGCTCGCTGGACGCCTGGTCGTAGATGTCGCCCGTGGGCTCGCCCCCTGCATTCTCGGAGCCGCTGCGCATCGCCTTGTGTATCTCCTGAAGGGTCTCGTCCTTGAGCTTGACGAGTAGAGCCTTCATTTCCTCAGATTTTCCAGTCATTTACTATCTCCCTCTGCTGATTTTCCGGCCTCAAGAGCCACGAAATCATACCGAAAACTTTTTTGAAGTCAAGCAAAAAGCGGGCCTGGATGCCGAGGAGGCCGTTGACAGTGAGTATACGGGGAAAATGCCGCGTGAAGGTTGAAGGACGCGGACCGGTCGGAACTCATCCGCCGGTCCGCGGGAGGCAGGGTCAGGAGATGATCTCGCCGATGAGGTCGTAGTCGGAGGAATCGGTGATCCGAAGACGCACGATGTCCCCCACGTTGGCGTTGCCAGCGGTGATGTAGACCTGGCCGTCGATGTCGGGCGCCTGGCGGGAGGAGCGTCCCTTCAGGAGGAGCTCGGTTTCCTCGCTGTATCCTTCCACAATGACCTGTTCTTCCGTGTCGATGAGCCGGCGGTTCCGCTTGAAGGATACCCGCGCCTGGGCCTTCATGAGCTTCTTGTAGCGCTCGCGCTTGACCCGCTCGGAGACCTGGTCGGGCATCTCCGCGGCCGGGGTTCCCTCTTCGCGTGAATAGCAGAACACGCCGAGGCGGTCGAACTGAGCCTCTTCAACGAAATGGAGGAGCGTGCGGAAATCCTCTTCCGTTTCGCCGGGGAATCCGACGATAAGGGAGGTGCGGAGCGCGATCTCCGGGATCTCTTCCCGCAGCCTGGCCACGAGCTCCCGGATCTGGGGCTCGGTGCTGCGGCGGTTCATCCGCTTGAGGATCGGGTCGCTGATGTGCTGGATGGGCAGGTCCAGGTACTTGCAGACCTTTGGTTCGTTTTTGATGACCTGGATCAGGCCGTCGGTAATGCCGTCGGGATAGGCGTAAAGGAGCCTGATCCAGGCGAGGCCGTCAATGGCTGCCAGCTCGCGGATGAGGGTCTCCAGGGAGGGGGCGCCGGGAAGGTCGCGGCCGTAGGTGGTGATGTCCTGGGCGATCAGGTTGATCTCCCGGGCTCCGCCGGCCACCAGTGAACGGGCTTCGGCCAGCACGCTCTCCAGGGGGCGGGAGCGGAATGCCCCCCGCAGCGACGGGATCACGCAGTAGGAGCAGCAGTTGGAGCACCCCTCGGCGATCTTCAGGTAGGCGGTGTAGGCCGGGGACGAGTTGAGGCGCGTGAGGCTTTCGTCGAACACGAAGTTGGGGTCGCCGATGTAACGCAACTGCTCCGGCCGCGAGCTCTTCTCCTCGATGATCTCCGCGATGCGGGGATAGTCGCCGGTGCCCACGAAGATGTCCACCTCGGGCAGCTCCCTGGCCAGCTCTTCCTGGTAGCGCTGGGGGAGGCAGCCGGTCACGATGAGGAGCCGGCAGCGGCCGTCCTGTTTCCGGTCGGCCAGGTCGAGAATCGTGTCGATGCTCTCCTGTTTCGCCTCTTTGATGAAGGAACAGGTGTTGACGATGATGATGTCCGCCTCGCGCTCGTCGGTGGTGATTTCGTAGCGGTCCTTTGCCAGGCGGCCGAGCATCACCTCTGCGTCCACCAGGTTCTTGGGGCAGCCGAGGCTGACCATGCTGACTTTTTCTTTTGCGTTACTCACTGAATCCCCTTGTTAATCCCTGAAATTGACGAACTGGAGCTCCACCCCCACATCCTTGCCCTTGAGCAGCCGGATGACCTCCTGGAGGTCGTCGCGGTTCTTGCCGGTCACCCGCACCTGGTCATCCTGGATCTGCGCCTGGACCTTGAGCTTGGACTCCTTGACAACGGCAATGATGTCCTTTCCCTTCTCCTTGGAGATACCCTGCTGGATATCGACCGCCTGCCGCACCATGCCGCCGGACGCCGGCTCCACATTGCCGTACTGGAGCGACTTGAGTGATATCCCCCGCTTGATGCACTTGGATTGGAGAATGTCGACCACCGCCTTGAGCTTGTAGTCATCGTCGGCCAGCAGCTTGATGGCGTCCTTTTCCAGCGTGATCTCGCACTTGCTTCCCTTGAAGTCGTAGCGCTGTGAAATCTCTTTTACGGTCTGGTTCACCGCGTTGTCGATCTCCTGCATTTCCACCTTCGAAACGATGTCGAATGAGGGCATGGTTTCCTCCCTGGATAATGTTATTTGACCCCCGGTGCCTGGATTACCTCAACGCCAGCAGGAGCCTTGAATGTAAAGAGAGAACCGGCCAACCCACGGTTCACCCGTATTTTCGAGAATTCGAAGGACGTGCGGCTCCCCATCTGGTCAACCACAACGGATGAAACGATGGGAAAGGGCACCGTGGCTTTGCCCGCCCGTTGGTACTCCTCGACCGCCCTGGCCGAAACGGTGAGCTGGAGCCGGGCAAAGGCCTGGCCCTGCTTTTTGGGCACCAGGTCCAGGACGTGGTTTCCTTTGGCGTCGCGTCCATTGCCCGCAAAGGTCACGGTGAAGTCGCGCGATATCTGGCCGATGCCGGTCAGGTAGGAAAGGGCGACCCCGCCGCCGCCCGCAAACAGGGCAGAGGCATCCATGGTCATGACCTGCCGGTTCTCGGGCAGATAGTACCAGACTGTCTTGCCGTCGGAGACGATCTGCTGGGACGGCTTGGCGTAGTTGAAGCGAAAGAGCGCCCGGTCGCCGGCCCCCTTGCGGATGAACAGTTCGCCGGAGCCGGTCTGGGCCCGCTTGACCGCCGCCATTTCGGTCCGCTGGGCAAAGGAGGCCTGCAGGTCCCTGAGGGATGCGTATCCCTGTTCAAGGGTGGCCACTACGTCGGCCAGGGGGGCTGACGGTGCCGCCGTGGCGACGCCCGTCCCCAGAAGCAGGGTAACGGCAAGCAGTAATAGTATGCGCGGCAGAGTCATGTCCTGGTCCTCGTTCTGTTCAAAGGATGAAGCGATCAAAAAGGGACGAGGGCGGCATATGTCACACCGCCCTCGCCGGAGTCAAATTAGGGGTCAACGCCCCCGGGGCGGTCGGACCACCTGGACTCCCGGCGGTATGGCGAAGGTGAAGAGCGACTCGCTCAGGAGGATGTTCGTCCGGGCGTTGCTGAATTCGATGATCGTGGTGTTTCCCTGGTGGTCCACCATGGTGGTGGAGAGGATGGGAAACGTCCACTCCTGGCGGCCGAGGGAGGCAATGCTGTCGGCAATTCTCCTGCCGCTGCGCACATAGTTTGCCACCGCCTCGCCGCTGACCGCCATGGAGAGCCTGGCGATGGTTGCCGTTGCCCGGCGTGGCGTCAGTTCCAGCACGTAATTGCCCCCGATGTCCCTCCCCTGGGGAGAGAAGACGATGAGGAAATCCTTGGATATCCGGCCGAGCCCCTGGAGGAAGTTGGATGCCTGATTGCGCTCCGGATCGAAGGTGTAGGGGTTGAAGACCGGCGAAACATCGCTCACGATGACCTGCCGGTTTTCGGGGAGATAGGTCCAGAGGGTCCGGCCATTGCTGACGATCTCGTGTCTCAGGGGGCGGAAGTAGTCGAACCGGAACATGAGCGGCTCCCGGCTCGTGGCGGGCCTGAAGAACATCTGGCCGTCGGCCCTCATCTCGCGGTTCTGGGCCGCCAGGGTCGAGCGCTGGAAAAAATCGGCCGTCACCGACACGAGGGGAGGCTGTCCCGTGGCACGGTCGGGCCTGAAGGTTTTTTCCACGGTATCGATCACGTCCTGAAGCCCGACATTCACCGTGCCTGGCGCGGCCATGGCCGTCAATGGAAGCAGGGCGACCGCCAGGATCGCCGCCAGGAGTCTGAGCCCCTTCATGTCACCTCCCCGTTGCCTGCCGGCGCTCGGCCGTGCGATCACATGCGCTTGATGGGGCGCTGCAGCGCCCGTACCGTGATGATTCCAGTGACCGTGTCGAATTCCAGGCTCCGGCCGTAATCGTCGCCGGTGTCCGATGCCACCAGAGGGATGCCGCGCCGGTCGAGGGCCTCCCTGGCCGCGGTCACGTTACGCTCGCCAATGCCGCTGTGGGTGGTGCGGTGCTGTGGTTCGAACATGGTCGCGCCGCCCGCCAATTTTGCCACAAGACGCTCAGTGACGCAACCGCATTTAATGAGCTCATCAACCATCAGGTCAACCGCCCAACAACTGAATTTTGCTGATTTGACCATGGTGTCCATCCCACGGACCGGAGCGGGAAGGAGGGTGTGGGCGAGCCCGCCGGTGAGCGCAACTGGATCGTGGAGCGCAATGCCGACGCAGGAGCCGAGGCCGTAGGTCATGAGGATCGTCGGGGCCGAGGCAATCTTGAATTCCGATATGCCGACGCTGACGATCCGGCTCAAAGTTTTACCCCGATGGCATCGAGGATGATCCTGAGAGATTCGGGGTCGGGGAGTAGGAAGAACTGGCCGCCGATTTTCTCTTCTTCGCCGAAGAATTCGGTTTCCACCATGAGAGCCAGGTCGCCCACTTCGCCCAGTTCGATGAGCACGTAGTCGATGACCGCACCTGCCATGTCGAAGGAAAGGACCGGTACCGAAGGAATCAGGGTCTTGCGCATGAGAGCGCCCAGGGCGTTGAGATAGGCCGAGGCCAGGATATTCCCCACTTCCTTGAGCGCCGATATTTCCAGTTCGGTGAGGAGGGACCCTTCGCTCTTTTCGCGGGGGAGAAGCCGGGAAAGGAGCTTGAGGGCGCTCTCCCGGGGCAGGACGATGAGGATGTTGCCCCGGGCGTCGCCGAGCATCTGGAGATAGATTCCGACAACGATCCGCTCGGCTCCGCCGAACGCCTCGGGAACCTCGGTGATCTTCAAGAGGTGGACCTTGGGCACCTGGAGAGTGATCCCCTTGCCGATGAGCTGGGAAAGGGCAGTGGCAGCGTGAGCCACGCCGATGTTGCTGACTTCCTTGAGAGCGTCCAGGTGCTCTTCGGTCAATGCATCGAATTTCATGCGGTCGTTCCCCCTTTGTGCGCACCGTCAGGGTGCATGGAGACGCGGCGCCGGCTGGTGGCCCCGTCGACAAGATAGGGGAGGTCGAGGATGAAGATGACCCGACCGTCCCCCAGTATAGCTCCTCCCGCAAGCCCTCTGGCACGGCTGAGCGGCGTGCCGAGCGGCTTGGCGAATACCTCTGCCTGTCCGAAAAAACGGTCCACTGAGAATCCCACCGTGCGTCCGGCCACGTCGGCCGCCAGAACGGGCGAGAGCTCCCCGCCGGCCGTCGGCCCGGTCCCCACGAGCAGGCCCAGGTCAACCAGCGGCAGGGTTTCCCCGCCCAGATCGAAAACAGCCCTCCCATCTTCGATGCGCTGGAGCCGCCGGTCCAGCTCGATGGTCCGGCGCACGGCGTTGACCGGGACCGCCACGGTCAGCGGGCCGCAGCCAACCAGGAGTACCTGGATGATCGCCACGCTCAGGGGAAGCCGAAGGGTGATCCTGCTGCCCCGGCCCCGCTCGGACTGGATGAACAGGCTGCCACCCGCCCGACTCACGGCGGCCTGCACGGCATCCATCCCCACCCCTCTGCCGGATACCTCGGTGACGCTCCTGGCCGTTGAAAAGCCCGGCCGGCAGACGAGCATCAATGCTTCCGGCCGGCTGAGCTCCGCCGCCTCCCCGGGGGTAATGATTCCCTTGGCCAGGGCAGCGTCGGCCAGGGCGGTCGGGTCCATGCCCCGTCCGTCGTCCGTCACCGTCACGTCCAGATAGCCTTTTCCCCTGCGAACCGACAGGACGATCCGTCCCTCCGTCCCCTTGCCGGCCGCCGTCCGTTCCTCTGGCGACTCGATGCCATGATCGACGGCATTGCGCAAGGCATGGAGCAGAGGGTCGGGGAGAATTTCCAGGATGCCGCGGTCCAGTTCCTGGTCCTTGCCGTCAATGACCAGCGTCGCCTCTTTCCCGCTGCGGCGGGCCAGGTCCCGCACCATGCGGGGAAAACGGTCGCAGATGGTGCCAAAGGGCATCATTCTGGCCGACATGACCTCGTGTTGCAGGTCCCGGACCAGTTTCGACAGTTCAGTTGCCGCATCCCGCAACGGTTCGGAGTCGAGGCCGGCCGCCAGTTCCATGATCCGGTTCTTGCCGGTGACCAGTTCGCCGGTGATGCTGACAAATCGATCGAGAAGCTCTGACCGGATACGGACGGTTCGCGTCCCGTCGCTTTCGTCGCGGCGTGCCGGCTCCGGCTGCTGGTCGGATGGCTGCACGGAGGAGGGTGCCTCTGCGGCGGCCGGATCGACCGCCTGCCCCGCAACCCGGGCGAGTCTGGTGCAGAGGTCTGTCGCGCCGAGGGCGCCGTTCCCGCCGCCGGCCACGTCTTCCACCATTCGTCCCAGCAGGTCCGCGCCGGCCAGCAGCAGATCGGCGATGTTCCGTCCGAAGGGAATCCGACCCCTGCGGACGCGGTCCATCAGATCTTCCATGCAGTGGGAAAGGTCGGCTATGCCGTCATATCCCATGGAGCCCGCCATGCCTTTGATGGAATGGGCGGTGCGGAAGAGCGAGTCGAGGCGTTCGCCGTTGGCCGGGTCCTTTTCCAGGGCCAGCACCCCCTCGCCCAGGCGCTCCAGGTGTTCCCGGGCCTCGGCAACGAAGAGGTCCCGGTACTGGGACATGTCCATGCCTAGCCCTCGGCCACCTGCTTCATCACATCCTTGACCCGCTCCGGATTGAACGGCTTGAGGATGAAGTCTTTCGCCCCCACGCTCCGGGCCTTGTCCACGAGGCTCTCCTGGCCGACCGCGCTGCAGATGACCACGCGGGCCTTGGGATCGATGGCCATGATTTCGCGCAGGGCCTCAATACCGTTTTTCACGGGCATGATGATGTCGAGGGTAACGACGTCGGGGCGCACGTCACGGAACGTCACCACCGCCTCCGCGCCGTCCGAAGCCTCGGCGACCACGTCGTACCCCGCATCCTCAAGTATGCCCCGCAGCATGTTGCGCATGAACAGTGCGTCATCCACGATCATTACTCTTTTGGCCATGAGCCCTCCGTAACAGTCACAAAATCCCTTCAACTTCCTTGATCAGTCTGTCGGCCGACAGGATGCCGGTCCGCTTGCCGGCAATCTCGAGGTATCCCTCGAACCGCGGATGTTCACTCGGAAACCGGGCGCTTTCCTCCGCGCTCACGATGGTTACCGGTCCTTCCACCAGCAGGGCCAGGTCGGCCACCTGGCGGTTGAGCACAAGAATCGTATGGTTCCGCTCGATCGCCCCTCCACGGAGGAACGTCGCCAGGTCCAGGACCGGCATGATTCTTCCGTGCACGTTCAATGCCCTGCCGAGCAGCGGCGGGACCGCCGGCACCGGATGGGTGGCAACGCCTTCCAGCACCTCTGCCGTCTTGTCCAGGGGGAGGGCCAGTTTGCGGCCTGCCGCCGCAAAGATGACATAGCGGCCCATCCGGCCGCTCACGGGGTCCTGGTACCGCCCTCGGCGCGGGGGAGGGTGAAGCGCTCCACCACTCCCATGAGGGCTCCGGCCAGGTCGGCCAGTTCGCGGGCGGCCACGGTCATCTCGTGCATGGCGATTGCCTGCTGCTCGGAGGCGGCCGACACCTCCTCGGTGGCGGCGGCGTTGTCTTCGGCAACGCGGGCGATTTCGTCAACGGCAGTGACCATCTTCTGCGCTCCGTCGGTCTGGATGTGGGAGAGGTCGGCGATGCTGCCCGCCCTTCGCTCCGTTTCCAGGGCGTTGGAGAGAATGTCCTGGAAGGCGCCGGCCGTGATGTCCACGTTGCGCTTCCCTTCGCCGATGTCGCGGGAGCTTTCTTCGATGAGTTGTTGGACGCGGCGGCTTTCTTCGCGCACCGCGGCAATGAGCTCCGTGATGTGAGCCGCGGATTTGCCGGTGCCGTCCGCCAATTTCCGGACCTCGTCCGCCACCACGGCGAACCCCTTGCCGTACTCGCCGGCCCGGGCCGCCTCGATGGAGGCGTTGAGGGCCAGGAGATTGGTCTGGCGGGCGATCTCGGCGATGAAGTCGGCAATCTTGCCCACCTGCTGGAGGCGGGCGTTGAACGAGAGGAACTGGGCGCTGCTCTCCTCAACCTTGCCGAAGAAACTGGTCATCCGCTCCAGCGAGTCGTTGGCCAGTTTTTGGCCCCGCCGGGCTGTGCGGCTCGTTTCCTGGGCCGCCTTTGCCGATTCCCGTGCCCGCTTCGACACCAGTTCCACGGAGATGGCCATTTCATGGATGATGCGGGAGCTCCGCTCCACCATCTCCGCCTGGGTGCCCGCGCCCCGGGCGATCTGCTCCACGGCCTGGGCCACCTCCTCGGAGGATGAGTTCACCTCGATCGCCGAATCGGACAAGGTGCTGGCAGAGGCGGCAACCTTCCCGGCCGTGGTCCGGATGTGCCCCACCAGTTCCCGGAGGCTGTCGACCATCATGTTGATGGAATCACCCAGGTCACCCGTCTCATCGGGGAAGCGTCCGGGCGGGAGCGCCACGTCCCTTGTCAGGTCGCCGCGGCTGATGGCCTCGGCCGATTCGGTCAGCAGTCCCATGTTGCGCGCGACTCCCCGCGAGAAGATCCAGCCGAGAATCAGGCCGATGGTCATGGCCACGACGTAGGTCAGGATATGGGTGATCTCGGGCGCATAGCCGAGGAGGCGGATGCCGGTGGGAACAAAAGCCACTGCGGCCACGACCACCACGAATCCGAGGATGAACTTGTAGCCAAGGGGGATGCGCATACTCGCTCCACTGGTCGACGGCACCGCAGCCGTGCGTTGTCGGAAGGACATCACGGCTGTTAGTATACCGAAAAGCGGTTCTTCGTGTAAATCCGTTCCACCGGGCAGATGGTCCCGAATCGTCGCCGCAGCTCTCCCACAAGGGTTTCGGCCTTGCCGAGGATCAGGATGCCTCCCTGGTTAAGGGCATTGGCGAGCCCCAGAAGAATGCGTTCCTGCTCCTGCCGTTCAAAGTAGATGAGGACGTTGCGGCAGAGGATCAGATCGCTCTCCACGTGGTTTCCGGTATCGAAGAGGTCTCCGCGGCGGAACTCCACCATCCCGCGGATGGCGGGACTGAGGCAGTATTTGTCGCCGTTGCGGCAGAAATGGCGGTCAAGCAGGTGGGCTGGGGCTTCCTGGAGGCGTTCGTGCCCGTACGTCCCCCGCTGCGCCGCTTCAAGGATCCCATCATCTATATCGGTCGCTACGATGGAAACCTTGAATTCTTCCAACTCCTTCGCAAATCGTTCCGCCAGGATGAGGGCCAGGGTGAACGGCTCCTCGCCGCCGGCGCATCCGGCGCTCCACAGGGTCAGGCGGTCCCGCCCTTCGGCCCGCAGCCGGGCAAAAAGCGCGGGGAATACCTCGGTGCCGAGTTTTTCAAAGGTGGATCGGTTGCGGAAGAACTGGCTCACGTGAATGGTAAGCCCCTTGACCAGCAGGTCCAGCTCTTCTTCGCTCCGTTGGAGCAGATCGCAGTAGTGGTCGGCCGTTGCCGCCCGGGTCGCCCTGATCCGGATGGAGATCCGGCGCTTGATGTATTTGTCCTTGTAGCTGGCGATGTCAAAGTTTCGCCTTGCGCAGAGGATGTCGCGTATGCGTGAGAATGCCGTGTCCGAAAAGCCGCCGGCCGGTTCCTCGGTGGGGATGGTCACCCGTCTGTGCTCATTCATGTGCCAGTTCATCATGCAGTTTGCCCCGTCTCTCTGGCAATTAGCAAGAAGTGTTCCAGCGGCGGTGCGGGATGCAGCCGGTCCGACGCCGGGATTACGGCGCGAAATGGTTGAAGCCGCGGCGCTCCGGCGGGATAAGAGAGCCGTCTGCTGCGGTGACTGTGACGTCCGACCCGGCAACGATGGCACCGATCCGGGTCGCGGTGACGCCGCTCGCCGCCAGAAGCGTCTCCACCTGGGCCGTCCGTCCCGGGGCCGCGGTGAAGAGGAGTTCGTAGTCTTCGCCTCCCGTCAGTGCCAGCGAGAGGGGGGCGGGTGCCACGTCGGGCGCCCGTTGGCTGAAATAGGGTGACAGGGGGATGAGGGATGCGTCGATGCGTGCGCCGACCCCCGAGCCGGTCAGGATGTGCCCCAGATCGGCAAGGACGCCGTCACTCACGTCGATCATGGCCGAGGCCATGCCCGATTCGGCCAGGCTCAGGCCGGCGGAGACGCGGGGGGTGGGGTTGAGGTGGCGTTCCACGGCATGGCCCGACCGCTCGCCCCGGCGCAGCAGTTCGAGCCCCAGGGCCGAATCCCCGACGGTGCCGGTGACGAACAGGTCGTCGCCCGGCCGTGCCCCGCTGCGCGGGATGATTCGCGCGGGGATCTGTTCGCCGTGGAGGGTGATGGAGATGACAAGCCCGGAGGAAGAGCGGCAGGTATCGCCGCCGATAAGGGTGACGCCGAATTCTTCTGCCAGGGAGATGACGCCGTCGGCGAAGCGGTCGAGAAATTCAACCGGCAGATCGGCCGGAATGGCAAGGCAGAGCAGGGCATGGCGAGGGTGTCCCCCCATGGCGGCAATGTCGGATACATTGACCGCCAGGGATTTGCGGCCGAGCCGGAAAGGGTCGGTGAAGGAGAGGTCAAAGTGGATCCCCTCAACGAGCATGTCGGCGGTGGACAGCAGGAGGCGCCCCGCTTCCGTTTCGGTAACGGCAGCGTCGTCGCCGATGCCGAGGCGAACCCCGGCACCGGCGGCTACTTTGCCGGCAATTCTGCCGATAAGGCCGAATTCACCGATCTCGCCGAGCCTCACCCCTTGGCCCCGGCGGCAGTGGCCTTGGTGGGGCCCGCGATGCCGCGGCGCGGAGCGGTGCGCGCCTTTGCGGCCGGTTTCCCCTCGGTGGCGGCGGGTGGCGGCGGCGGATAGCTTTCCAGGGCCACCTTCAGCACGTCGTCGATAACCTTGGCGGACACCACCGTGACCTTTTTGAGGATGGGCTTGGGCACCTCGTCCAGGTCCTTGACGTTCTGCTCGGGGATGACGATGGTGGTGATCCCCGCCCGGATGGCGGCCAGCATCTTCTCCTTGAGCCCGCCGATGGGAAGTACCTTGCCCCGCAGGGTGATCTCGCCTGTCATGGCCACATCCTTGCGCACCGGCACGCGGGTCAGGGCCGAGACCAGGGCGGTTGCCATGGTGATGCCGGCAGAGGGGCCGTCCTTGGGAATGGCGCCAGCCGGCACGTGAACGTGGATGTCGACCCCGGCCAGGAAATCCTCAGGCAGATGGAGTTCCTTTGCCTTGGAGCGGATGTAGGACAGGGCCGCCTGGACCGACTCCTTCATCACGTCTCCCAGGTGTCCCGTGAGGGTGAGCCCCCCCTTGCCCTTCATGATGGTCGCTTCCACGAAGAGGACCTCTCCTCCCACCGGCGTCCAGGCAAGGCCGGTAACCACACCCACGTCGTTGTGCTCCATCTCCACTTCGCGCAGATACTTGGCCGGACCGAGGTACTTGGCCACCATGGCGGGGGTGATGCGGTAGAGTTTCTCCTCTCCCTCGGCTATCTTGCGTGCCACCTTGCGGCAGACGCTGCCGATTTCCCGCTCCAGGTTCCGCAGCCCGGCTTCGCGGGTGTATTTGGCGATGATGGTGCGGAGCGCGTCGTCGGTAAAGCTGATGTGTTTGCCGGTAATCCCGTTCTCTTTGGTCTGGCGCGGGATGAGATACCGTTTGGCGATCTCCAGCTTCTCTTCCTCGGTGTAGCCCGACAGGTTGATCATCTCCATCCGATCCAGCAGCGGCCCCGGAATGGTGTCGTACTGGTTCGCGGTGGCGATGAACATCACGTTGGACAGGTTGAAGGGGAGGTTGATGTAGTGATCCGAGAACATATGGTTCTGTTCCGGATCGAGCACCTCCAGGAGCGCCGAAGAGGGGTCGCCCCTGAAATCGGCGCCGAGTTTGTCGAGTTCGTCGAGCATGAAGACCGGGTTGTTGGAACCCGCCTGCTTGAGTCCCTGGATGATCCGCCCCGGCAGCGCTCCCACGTAGGTGCGCCGGTGTCCCCGTATCTCGGCCTCGTCCCGCACGCCCCCGAGGGAGATGCGCACGAACTTCCTGCCCAGGGCCCGGGCAATGGACTTGCCGAGGGAGGTCTTGCCGACCCCGGGAGGGCCCACGAAGCAAAGGATCGGTCCCTTCATCTTCTTGCGGAGTTTGCGCACTGCCAGGAATTCGAGAATCCGCTCCTTGATCTTGTCCAGGTAGTAATGGTCCTCGTCCAGGATCTTCCGCGCCCGCTTGATGTCGAGGATATCGCGGGTCGAGGTGCTCCAGGGGAGTTCCACCATCCAGTCGAGGTAGGTTCTGAGCATCCCCGCTTCGGCGGCCTCCGGGTGCATCTGCTCCAGGCGTCCCAGTTGCTTGAGGGCCTCCTTCTCGACGGGCGGAGGCATCTTGGCCTGCTCGATGGCCTTGCGCAACTCCACGATTTCCTCGGATCGGGCATCGGTTTCGCCCAGTTCCTGCTGGATGGCCCGCAACTGCTCGCGCAGGAAATATTCGCGCTGGCTTTTGCCCATCTCCTCCTTGGCGGCGGTCTGGATCTTAGCCTGCATGTCCAGGAGCTCGTGCTCCTTGCTCAGGAGTTCGTTCACCCGCTGGAGGCGCTCCACCGGGTCGATGATTTCCAGGAGCTTCTGGGCTTCTTCAACCCTGAGGCCGATGTTGCTGGCGACCAGGTCGGCGAGGCTGCCGGGCTCTTGCATGTTCTCGACGATGACGAGCACCTCGGGCGACACGGGCTTGCCGAGGGAGACGATCTTGGTGAGCTGCTCCTTCACGGCCCGCATGAGGGCCTCCACCTCCAGGGACTCTTCGGGAGGGGTCGGCTCGACCACCCGTTCGATGGCCACGGAGTAGTAGGGCTTTGATTCTACGAACGAGGTGATCCGCCCCTTGGCGAGGCCCTGGACGAGAATTTTGACCCGGCCGTCCGGCAGCTTGAGCATCCGCATGATCATCGCCACGGTTCCCACGGGGTAGATCCCCTCGGGGGGCGGATCCTCGTCGCCGATCTCCTTCTGCGTGGCCAGGAAGATGAGCCGGTCCTTGGCAAGCGCCTGGTCCACGGCGCTGATCGAAATTTCCCTGCCCACGAAAAGCGGAAGAATCATGTAGGGATAGACCACAACGTCCCGAACCGGCAGCAGGGGCAGCACGTCCGGTATTTTAAGCTCTTCGTTTTCCTGTTTATGGTCATCCATCAGTTGTCTCCTTGTATGATCGGTATATCCCGCATGACCTTCCGCCGGTCGCTGAGGCGGGGAAAGGTCACCGTCAGTACGCCGCGGCGGTAGTCGGCGCGGACAGCGTTCACGTCAACCGTCGGCGGGATTTCGACGGCACGGCAGAAGCGCCCGAACCGGCGCTCCAGGCAGAGATAGCTGGCCCCCTCGCGGGAATCGTCCCGCTTCACCCCTTCAAGGATCAGCATGTTGCAGCAGAGCTTCAGCGACAGGTCGGCGGGGTCGGTGCCGGGAAGGTCGAACTCCACGGAAAAGGCGTCCGGCGTCTCGAAAATATCGACGGGCGGCGAAAGATCGCATTCGCCGCCGCCGGCTTCCGAGCGAAGAATGAGGTCGAACGCCTCGTCCATCTGGAGCTGCAGCAGTGCTGCCCAGTCGAGCGGATCCTTGGGAGATGCGGCCATGTTCACCCCGCGAGTTCAGAAAGGCCGGAAGAGGGGGCGCATCTTCGTGCCCACCCTTCCGGCTTTTGAAGATTTAATCATCTTTAGCCGTGAAGTCAAGGTAATACCCACCGGAGCCCGACAGCGAAAGTCCGCATAACTCGGCTTGCCACCTGGGGTTGCACGACAATGATTTGAAATTTGACAGTCGCCTGTGTATAATCCGCCCGTTGTCAATTCTGGCTGGAACAATGTCCGTACCGCCCCTTCCCGTCCGGACCCTGTCGCTCCGGTGGCTGCCTTCTCCCTCCCGCGGGGTCTGCGGCGCCATAGCTCACGCCGCGTGCCGTATCCGCCCGGAGCACCCCTACGGTTTCCGTCTCCCGACGATGCCCGCATTATCCGTTCCGGCCCAGGCCTGCCCGCAGGCACCGACCCTTGCGAATCTCCCGCCGCGGCTGGTTCGCAGCAAACCACTCTGGGAGGACCTTTGTGAAAAAATACCTTACGCTCTTCGCCCTTTCCCTGGCGGCCGCGACCGCGCTGGGGGGAGAAGCTGCCGCCCAGGAGCGGTGCTGGGAAGCGAAGAGGCTCGTCAAATCACTCTCGGACCAGGACGAAGACGTCCGCACAAACACTGAAAAACGAATCCTCGACTATTGCTCCGACGGCGCTGCCGGCCATTTCGTCAAGGGATTCCAGGCCGAGCGCGAGAAACGCTTCGACCAGGCGGTAACGGAATACCGCGAAGCGCTCCGGATGGACCCCTCGTTCCCCGATGCCCAGGGCAGTCTCGGCCTGGCCCTGCTGGCCAAGGGTTCCACGGACGAGGCCGTGGTGGAACTGACCCGCGCCCTTGCCGCAGACTCAGACCCCCGATATCACCGGGGGCTCGGCAAGATATTCGCCGAACGATCTCTCCACTCCCTGGCCCTTTATCATTACGCTGAAGCCATGCGCACGCTTCCCAATGATCCGGCGGTTCGCGTCGAGCTTGCAGAGGTCTACCGGCAGGCCGGCAGGAAAGAAGAGGCGGAGAAGGAGCTGAAAAAGGCCCTCACCGTTGCGCCGGCCAATGAAAATGCCCGGCTCGCCCTCGCATCCATCTATCTGGCCGACGGTCGCACCGAAGGCGCGGTCCAGGAGCTCAAGCAGGCCCAACTGGCCAATCCCGGCAGCCGCGGCATCCACCTCCTCCTGGCAGAAGCATATGAAAAGCTGGGTGACCGCAAGGCCGCAGACTACGAATACACCCTCTCCGGGCGCCAACGGGGCGTCCTGCCCGAAGAATACCTCCGCCGCGGCGATGAGCGGATGGTTGCCAAGGAGTTCGCCAAGGCTGTGGAGGAGTACCGGGCTGCCCTGAAAGAGCGGCCCGGATCCGTCGAGGTGCTGCAAAAGCTGGCCGGCGCCCAGTCGGCCGCGGGTCTCGACGATGATGCCGTGGCGTCCTACCGCGAGCTCCTCCGGCTGAAGCCCGGCAATGCCGCTAATCATTACAATCTCGGCATCATCTACGAGCGCAAGGGGCTCATCGACGAGGCCGTGGTGGAGTACAAACAGGCGGTGCGGCTTTCGGCCGAGCACGGTGACGCCCGCCGGCGGCTGGCCGATATCTACACCCTGCGCGGCAGCCATGCCCAGGCCATCGAGCAGTATCGCGAACTCCTCAAGCGGGGCGACAGCAACCCTGTCCTTCATCTCAAGCTTGCCCGTGGTTTCATGGCGTCGAAGAATACCAAGGATGCCATCACCTCTTACAGCGAGGCGCTCAAGCTCGACCCGGACAATCTGGAGGCCCACCGGGAGCTTGCCGCCGTCTACCGCAAGTTGAACCAGATGGACGATGCAACTAGGCAGTATCGCGAGGTGCTCCGCATCAAAAAGGACGATGCCGAGGCCCGCAACATTCTGACGGCCATTTACGTCAAGGAGAAGAAATACGACGAACTGGTCCCCCTCCTCCAGGAAGGGGTCGAATTGGCTCCCAACGACGCCATGAGCCACTACAAGCTCGGACTCATCCATGAATTCCGCAAGGATTACGATTCAGCCGAGGTAAGCTACCGGAAAGCGACCGAACTCAAGGACGACCACGCAAAGGCCCTCAATGCCCTGGGCCGCATCTACCTGAAAACCGGCAAGCTCACCGAGGCCAAGGAAGCCCTGGAAGCGGCCAAAAAGGCCGACCCGGGCATGGAGGAGACGGCGGTTCTTCTCAGCAACATCAAGGATGAACTGAGCCCGGAACCAAAGCGGTACGTGAAGAAAAAAGGGTCCAAAGGGCACAAGTCCGCCGCTTCCAAGAAGAAGACAACCAAGAAAAGCGCTGCCAAGGGGAGCACAACTAAAAAGAAGTCGACGAAAACGGGCTCGTCGAGCGCGAAGAAAAAGAGCGGCAAATAAATTTGTGGGCCGGTTTCGCCGTAGGTGTCGTGGAAAAACGTCCGGCGCGGCGGGATGAAATCTGATGCATAACGAAAAGGGGCCGGCGAATAGCCGGCCCCTTTTCGTGTATCCCGGGCGGATCAGGCGTCTTTTTTCGGTTCATCTTTCTTCTGGGGCTTGATCTCGATC
>NZ_JCAMRN010000078.1:0-16804 GCF_059620965.1 Geobacter sp. PheSNFMC | reverse complement strand
CTCGATGACGATATCTTCGCTGGTATCGCCGGTGATAAAGAGCCGGTAGAAATCCTCCTTCACCTTCTTGCCGTTGCGCAGGACATAGGCCTTGCGGTAGTCGGCCACCTTGGTGGAGGGACCCGCTGCGGAGCCGCCCCCCTTGCCGTCGCCGGCGCCGACGTTGCCGATGGAGCAGAGCAACTGGAGCAGTGTGGTGCGGCGGTTCAGGTCCACCACGCCGGACTGCACGCCACCGCCGAAAATGTAGACCTTGCTGTTGGTTATCTCCCGCACCGTGACCGTTACTATGGGGTTCTTCACCAGTTCCTTGAGCCGTTGCGCCAGATCGGCCTGCAGGTGAACCGGGGTAAAGCCGCTTGCCACCACGTCACCCAGGCCGGGAATGGTGATCTTTCCGTCGGGCCGGACCTTGACTCCGACATTGAGCTCTTTCACTCCCCAGACGGAGATGTCGAGGCCGTCCCCTTCGCCGATAACGTAGTCCGCGCTCCACGCGAGCGCCGGTAACAGCAGGAACAGGGCACAGATCAGAAGGTTCAATCGCATCGCATCTCCTTTAGACATATCCCCGGGGCACTTACCTGCCACCCCGCTGGAACAGCACGACTTTCACGGTTTCAAAGATAATCATTATATCAAAGGCAACGGACAGATTCTTGATGTAGTAGAGATCGTAGCGCAGCTTTTCCACGGCGTCTTCCACCGACGCCCCGTAGGGGTAGCGGACCTGGGCCCAGCCCGTCACGCCCGGCTTGACGAAGTGGCGCTCGGAATAGTACGGGATGACCTTCTTGAGCTGCTCCACGAACTCGGGACGCTCCGGCCGGGGGCCCACCAGGCTCATGTCGCCGATCAGGACGTTGTACAGTTGGGGAATCTCGTCGATGCGGCTCTTGCGGAGAAACCGGCCGAGCCGGGTAACGCGCGGATCGTCCTTCTGCGCCCAGACCGCGCCCGTCCCCTTCTCGGCGTCCTCGCGCATGGTCCTGAATTTGAAGAGATTGAACGGCTTTTCCCGCTCGCCGACCCGCTCCTGCCGGAAAAGAATCGGGCCGGACGAGTCGAGCCGGATGGCCAGGGCAACGATCGGCAGGAACGGCAGGAAGAGCACCCCGCCGAAGAGTGCGCAGGAAATGTCGAGAGCCCGCTTCAGGAGGCGGTTGAGGGCGGTTACGCGGAAGCCGGACGAAAAGATGAACCAACTGGGGTTGATGCTCTCGATGAGCAGCTTGCCGGTGACCCGCTCGTAAAAGGAAGGGGCGTCCACAACCTCCACGCCGCTCAGCTTGCAGTTGAGGACATCCTTGAGCGGGAAGACGCCGCGGCGCTCGCCCAGAGAGACGACGATCTTGTGGGCCCGGGCGCGGCGAACCGTTTCGTAGAGGCCGTCCTCGCTCCCGACGATGGATTGGGCCGGGACGTAGACCGGCTCGCGGGAGCAGGCAACGTAGCCCGAGAGCACGTAGCGGTCACCGGACGCAGTGACGAGGCTGCCCATCTGGTTTGCCAGGGGGCCGGTGCCGAGGATGAGCACACGCTTGGCGAACGAGGGGAATATGAAGCCTCCCCTGCTGCCCGCATGCCAGAGGAACTGGAAGAATCCGAACACCACCGTGGCGATCATGAGCACGCCCCGGCCATCCATGACGATCGGCAGGAAGAAGTAAAGCGCCGTAAGGACGAAAAACGCCAGAACGAGCTCGATGCTGATGCGTCCGATGAGATCAAGCGGGGTCAGCTCTCGCTCCTGATGGTACACCTCGACGAAAAAGGCGCAGAAGAGCATGACGATTACGAACAGCGCCAGCCTCACTCCTCCCTGGCCGGTAAAGCTCTCCACTCCCGGTATTTCGCCCAAGCGGAAGAGGTGAGCCGCCAGTATGGCCGTGACCGCACAAAGGCCATCCCCTACCATGAGTGCAATTGAGCGTTTCATATCAGTTTTTCCCCTTTTTCACCTGCCCCGCAGTACCGGAAAGCTCGGCGAGCGTGGTGCGCGCCTGGCCGGACTCGGGGAAGTCCCCCAGCTTGAGAGCCTCCTGGAGAGCCGCTGCGGCGCGGACACGATCGCCCGTGTCCCGGTAGGCGAGCGCCAGGTGGTAGCGGACCGACGGGTTCGATGGCATGAACTTGACGACTTTCTCAAGGATCTTTACCGAGTCTCCTGCCCGGCCGTTCTTCAGAAGTGCGTAGCCGTACGTGTCGGCAATGGCTGCGTTGTTGGGCTCCTGCTTGAGAGCGGTAAGAGCCATGCGCAGGGCCTCCTCACGGGGCCCGTAGCCGTCGGCGTAGAGAAATGCCAGGTTATTGAGGGCCGGCACGTAGGATTCGGCCTTTTCCAGGGTCTGACGATACTTTCCTACGGCCTCCCGCTTCTTGCCGCCCATTTCCAGGAGCATTCCCTGGGCGAAAAGGGCCGGGGCATGATTGGGGTTGTTTCTGAGAATGCTATCGTACTGTTCCATTGCAGCGGCGGTGTTGCCGCTGCGGCCCAGATACTCTCCCAGTTGCATGGCGGCCCCCACATTGCCGGGCTCGGCCCTGAGGCCGTTTTTCACCTCCTGAATGGCCCGGGGAAGATCTCCCTGCTCCGCATGTACCGAAGCGAGGATGGTGTGGCCAAATGCTGCGTCCGGCTTGAGCGTCACGGCACGCCGCGCCTCGTCGATGGCCTTGGCGGCCTCTTTCATCTGGACGAATGCGGCGACCTTAAGGGTCAGACCCTGCTCGGGTGCAATCGACTCCAGATCCGAGAAGACCCTGATTGCCTCCTTGCCCTTTTTCTGGGCAAGAAGGATCCTGCCTTTCATCACAAAGGCATCCGCCGCCCGCGGCTTGGCTTTTATGGCGTCGTCGAGGACCGTCAACGCCTTGTCGTAGTTCCTCTTTTTCTCGTGGTACGCGGCAAGTGCCAGATACCCGGCATACACTTCGGTCTCCCGCGCCTTGGTGTACCAGGCGAGAGCATCACCGTCCCTGCCCTTCAACTCTGAAAGTGCGGCAAGTCCGAGCATTGCCCTGAGATTGCGGGGATCCTCCTGAATCATGCGGGAGTATTCGGCCATGGCTCCATCCAGATCGCCGGTGGAGGCATGATAGGTTGCCAGGTTGAATCGGGCCGGCAGGAACGCCGGATCGCTCTTTCTCGCCATGGTGAGGTACTTGACGGCTTCGGCCGGCTTCCGCTCGTTGAACATGATGGCCGCCATGGTGTTGTACAGGGGGGCATCCCCTTTGGCGCCCGTGAGTCCCTCCTTGAGAGTGGCCAGGGCGCGGTCGCTGCGGTGCTGCCGCATGTAGTGGAACGCAAGCACCAGCCGCGAGTTGAGAACCTCCGGGGCAACCCTGACGGCTGTGGCGAAATCACTCTCGGCCTCGCGCACGCGCCCTTTGCTGAGATTGAAGGCCCCCTTCTTGAGATGGGCATCGACAATGTTCGGATCAAGCTCGGTGGCACGGTTGAGTTCGCGGATACCCTCGTCGTACATCCCTTTGGCAAGATAGGCGCTTCCGAGGATGTTGCGGGCAAGGGCGCTGCGGCTGTCGGTTTCGATGGCCCGGCGTGCCTCGGCTATGGCATCGTCGACCCTCTTTTGATTGAGCAGAATCAACGCGGTCAGGAGCCGGGCCTGGACGAACTCAGGCGCATGGTCGAGGATGCGGCGGAACTGGCTGAGGGCATTCTCGAGTTCGCCACGGCTGTACATGCTCAATCCGAGGTAGTAGAGCCCTTCCAGGGAAGGCGCTATCTTCACCGAGTCCTGGAGAGCGGTAATGGCGTCAGCATAATTCTTGCGCTGGTATGCTATGAGCCCCTTCAACCGTGGTCCTTCCGATTTCTGGGGGAACTTTTGCAGCAGGGTCTCGGCAGTCTTCTCGGCTTTGGCCATTTCGCCTTTTTCCAGCAGGATGACTCCCTCGCGGTAGAGTGGGGCCGGATCCCCAGGCGTCAGCGACGCAATTTTCCGATAGATCTCCAGTGCCCGCTCGCGATTGCCGAGGGACAGCTCATAGCCGGCCAGGAGATTGTGGGCCTTCACGTTGCCGGGGTCGGCCGCAAGGATCTCGTCAATGAGTGCGCGGGCTTCCTTTTCACGGCTCGACTTCTGTTCCATCAGGAGAACCGCCAGTTGGAGCTTCGCGGAAGTCCGTTGCGGCTCTGCGTCAAGGGCCAGCAGAAAATTCCGCTCAGCCTCGGCAGGCATCCCTTTCAGCGCATAACCGAGACCCAGCACCTCAAGGGCCTCCGCAGAACCGGGATTCGACCTGAGGTACGTACCGGCCCGCTCAATGGCCTGATCCGGTTTCCTCTGCGAGTTATAGAGCTTGGCCAGCTCAAGAACGATGTCGGTCTTGGAGGGGTTCTGCTTCAGAACCTTGAGGAATTCTTTCTCAGCCTGTTCGTACTTGCCCAGGGACTGGTATGCCTTGGCCAGTTGATAGCGTGCATCCTGAAAATTCTGGTCTTTTTCCAAGGCGTTTCTAAAAAGAACGACCGCACCGCCCGGATTCCCCTCCTGAAGCAGTTTCACCCCCTCGGTGTACAGCTCGTCCCTGCTCTTGCCCCCGCAACCTGCCAGGGTGAACATGAGTACGACGAAGCCTGCTATGATAAATGATCTAGACAATGCTGTACCCTCCCGGACAGATTTGAACTCCGCTCATGATATTTCTCACGAGCAGAACGAATTGTTCGAAATTCAATGGTTTCATGAGGCAGTAGGAACGGTCGAGCCCCTCGAGAAACGAGAGGAGATCACGACTGATGTGGTCTGTGAGCACGATGACGGGCTGGCTGATCTGGCTCAGATCGGTGAAAAAGCGCTCACCGAACGGATAGCTGGCGATGACGAGACCGACGCGCTCCCCGACCACATGCGCGGCGTCATGGAGGAGCCGCTCCGCCGCATACCCTTCCGACGCGAGAATGGCGGCGCATACCCGAGAAAAACCGTCTTCATCGATGATGAGGATCTTTTCCTTTTCCATGACGCTTATTGAGAGAGCAATAATGATACCCTTTTCGCACGTTCATGCAGTTTCTGTAAGCACTCGCCGGGACAACGACATCTCGTTGCATATAACGTGGCATAGTTACAGCCATATTTCCTTCGGGTTCCTTTTTGCCGTATTTTTGCATCTGCCCCGGCAAACAGGCCGTAATCGGCACGTCACGGCACCGAAATGCCGTAAGTGTTTCCACGGGAAACACATTGGCACCGATCTGCCATGACAACGAAAAAAGGTGTATCCAATGGATACACCTTTTTAATGGAGCCGCTGAAGCTCCCCATGTTCTTAGCTCGGCAATGGTTCCAATGGTAACACTGCCACTTCTTGTGCCTGCCCGCTTCTCAGAGCCCCAACTGTTCCAGGCGCTTATAAAGGGTCTTGCGGGAGATGCCTAGTTTCTTCGCAACCAGTGACTTGTTACCCCGGCACTCCCGCAGGGCGCTCTGGATTGCCTCATCCTCAAGTTCCCGGAGCGTCCGCGGCTCGGATGCGTCGCGGCAGCCGGAGGCACCTGCGGCGACCTCTTCAGGCAAATGCTTCAGGGTGATAGCGCCTCCGCGGGCCAGGACGACGGCACGCTCGATGGTGTTGCGCAACTGCCTGATGTTGCCGGGCCACTCGTAGCCGCCAAGGACGCGCAGCACGTCGTCGGAAAGGGAGAGCGTCTTGCCCTCCCTGAGACCGAACTCTTTGACGAACTCGGAGGCCAGGAGCGGAATGTCCTCTCTGCGCTCGCGCAGGGCCGGAACATTCAACTGGACGACATTGAGCCGGTAGTAGAGATCCTCCCGGAACGTGCCGGCGGCTATTTCACGCATGAGATCACGGTTTGTGGATGAGATCACCCGGAAGTTAACCTTGATTTTGCGATTGCTGCCGAGCCGTTCAACTTCCTTCTCCTGGAGGACTCTCAGCAGCTTTGCCTGGAGGGAGAGCTCCAACTCGCCGATTTCATCGAGAAATATGGTGCCGTCGGCAGCAGCTTCGAAGCGCCCGATTCTCCGGGCGGCAGCGCCGCTGAAGGCCCCCTTCTCATAACCGAACAGCTCGGATTCCATGAGCTCGCGGGGGATGGCGGCACAGTTTACGGCCACGAAAGGACGATCGCGCCGCACACTGCCGTAGTGGAGCGATCGGGCGATGAGCTCCTTGCCGGTTCCGGTTTCGCCACAGACCAGCACACTGCTCATGGAGTCCTTGACCGCCTCTACCGTGTTGAATATTTTGAGCATTTCCGGGCTGACGCCGATAATCCTGTCAGCTCCGCTGCCCGCAGCCACCCGCTTGCGCAACTCGGCCACTTCGCGTTTGAGCGAACGCTGCTCCACGGCCCGTGAAACCATGCTCTTGAGCTTTACGTAATCGGGAGGCTTGATGAAGTAGTAGAAAGCGCCCCGGGTGATGGCGTTGACAGCGGAATCGACCGTTCCGTAGGCGGTCAGAAAGATGACCGGGACATCCGGCAGATGTTCGGCCACATGCTCGAATAACTGCATGCCGTCCCTGCCCGGCATGCGCAGGTCGGTAATGATGGCGTCAACGTCGCGCGATTTGAGGATATGCTCCGCCTTGGAGGCGTCAGAAGCGGTAAGTACCGTATGCCCTTCGCCGGCCAGGATTGCCGAAAGCACCCTGGCCGCATTTGGCTCGTCGTCGACGATAAGAACAAGACCCTGCACGTCGCTCCTCCTGGACCGCTCCACTCCGGTTATACCGCCGGCAACATGATCCTGACGGTGGTTCCGCCTCCATGATTCCCGGTTATTTCAATCTTCCCCTGATGGTGACGTACGATCTCGCGGGTAATGAACAGGCCGTACCCTTTTCCGTGCTTCCTGCTGCCGGCTCCGGGGAAACTCCCGAGTTTCCCCTTGCCCCCCGACCGGAGGCCCGACCCCGTATCGGCCACCTCGACCACGATCATCTCCACTCCACCTTCCAGCAGGGTGCTGGTCCGCATGGTAAGGGAGCCGCCCGCCTCCATGGCCCCGAGAGCGTTGTTGACGATATTCAGTATGGCGTGGCCGAAATTGAACGAATCGAGCATGACCGGCGGCAACTCTCCGTACTCCACGTCAAACCGCACATGATTCGCCTCTGCCTGCAGGGAAACGAATTTAACGACGCGTTCAAGGAGATCGTTGAGCTGGATTTCCTCTCTGACCGGTTCCAGGTGCGAGGTTCCGAGGAACTCGGTAATGAATCCGTCGAGCTTGCAGATCTCTTCGTCGATAATATCGGCGAATTCGGCAAAGGTTGCATCAGCGCAGTACTTGTCCTTGAGGTAGACCACGGCGCCCTTGATGGCATTGAGCGGATTGCGTACCCCGTGGGCAAGCGTCACCGACATCTTGCCGATGTCTATCAGTGCCCGGGCACTGTCCATTTCACCATAGACCGTGCAACCCGGAAGCACGGAAACCTGCACCATTGCGCCGGTGCATCGGGCGTCACCGTCGAAAACGGGGCGAATTTCAATGTCTGCCGCGCTGAACTCGCCATAGAAGCAGTAGTGGCGATAACCGTTGAGCACCAGAGGCGTCCCCTGATCCACGACGGTCCGAACGGCATCCACATTGCCGTTCCAGAGCCGGGGATAACATTCGTAATAGGGGATGCCCAACAGGGGATCGCTCCCCTCCGAGCGATGCAGATCATCCCGTGCCACGAGCCGCAGTCGATCGTCGACCATAAAAGAATATCGTCTCATATCCATCCATTCCGGCAATGAACGATATGTCCGAAACGGACTCCCGCCTATGCCGTTCAACCTCCCTGTTTTACAACGGTCCTTTACGATCTGCCCGTGATAGGCTACAGTCTTACCGAATTCACCGCCGCCGGCGAGGGATCAGCATCGTCCGTCTCCGGCCCTGGAGTTCTATCAATGCCCTCGAACCAGCCTTCCGGCTCAGCGGCCGCCTCGTTTCTCTGCTCCAGCGCTGCCCCCCGGGTTCTCCCCTTCGCGTCACTCATGGTTCTGATCGGCGTGGAAGAGGTGCTCCGGGCCCTGACGACACGGGGCATCGTGCCCTTTCCCCCCGGATGGTTCCTTTTCCTCTACCCCGTGAGGATAATCATTGCGGGGGCGGTACTTGCCTTCTGCCTGAAGCGCTGTGACGAACTGCACCTGTCGGATCTGCGCCGGCCGCTGCACGCGGCCGCGAGCGTGGCAACCGGCTTTGCGGTCTACGTTCTCTGGGTAGGCATGGACTGGCTCCTGCCGTTCCAGTCCCCTCCCCCCGGCTTTGATCCGACCGGCATCGGCAACGATGCGCTCAGGATGTCGATGATCATCGTCAGGCTACTGGGGGCCGCTCTCATAATCCCCGTACTTGAAGAGCTTTTCTGGCGGTCCTTTCTCCTGCGCTACCTGATCGACAAAGAATTCGAAACCGTACCGATCGGCAAGCTTACCTGGCCGGCATTTTTCTTCTCGACGATCCTGTTCGGATTGGAGCACCACTACATCGTTGCCGGCATCATGGCCGGTATTGCCTACACCCTGCTGCTCAGATTTACCGGAAGCATCGTGCTCTGCATACTCGCCCATGCGGTAACGAACCTGGCGCTCGGCCTCCACGTGATCAGCCGGCAGGCGTGGCACTTCTGGTAAGCCTACACGGCTGCGGGGTCATCTCTCCTGAAGTCCGGCTTGAGCACGATCTGGTGCGAGTCGAGGATTTCTATCTCTTCCCCCTTCCGCAGTGACGTAAGGAGCCTGCTCACCGTTTCGCGCGCAAGGTTCGCGTACCCCGCAATCTCCTTATGGGTAAGCTTCATGGCAATGATGGTCCCGCGGGCATCGTTCACGCCGTGCATGTCGGCAAGGTGGCCGAGCACGGTCCGTACCCGCTGCTCGGCATCGGAGCTGCTCAGCACCTTGAGCATGAGCCATGATTCGCGCAGTCGTCCGCAGAGCATCTCGATTATTCTCTCAACAACCTTGGAGTTGGACATCAGGTACCGGTCAAAGTCCTCCTTGGCGATCAACCCCACGGTTGTGTCCTCGAGCGCCACAACCGCCGCCGGGGACGTTTTACCATCCAGCATGGCCATCTCGCCGAAAAAGTCCCCCCGCTTGTGAATCGCATAAATCCTTTCCCGGCCGTCGCTTCCGGTCCGGACGACCTTCACCTTGCCAGACATTACAATATACATATAACGGTTTGAATCTTCTTCGCAAAGAATCATGGCGTTCCGGGGAAAGCTCTTTTTTCGGAGCGTGGCCTTCAAGGAAACCAGTTCCTCCCCGGATAGCGACGAAAAGAAAGGAAGGCGACCGAGAATACGCTCTACTTCCGCATGTTTGATTCCTTCCTGTGCGTGCGCCATGAACCACTCACCCTTTCCCGGCAGTTCTTCCGCCATGTCCTGGCCAATGATCACTATCCAACCGTGCCTGACCTGCATGCATCCGTCCCGGCAGCGTTTACCGTGCCAGAACTGTGGTGCCGCGCCCTAGTGAAAATGCAAAACAGACTCATTCGCGGCCTGGCCGGCGCAGGGTGCCGCGTCAATCCGACCGTTCCGGATTCTCTCGCATCGGCACGATGTAAGTTTGTTCGAAATATGCGTCGATTTTGTTTACAACCATACATCCCACCCACATGTCACCCTGTGCAACAAGCTGTTTTTATTATACTTTATCTTCGGCACGGCTAATGCAAGGCAAATGAGCAATTCGAGTTTAGCCAACTTACGTAGTAAAATATATCACAAAAGGAGTTGTCATGAAAAAGACCCTATCAGCACTCGTGTTGCTTGCCATGCTGGTGGCACTGCCGGCGCTCGGCAACGCGACACCCTACTCCCCCACCTCTTCCCTGATTCAGAGCTTCGGCTACATATCTGAAAACCCTGTAACCGCCGGGACGAAGCTGTTCGACGTACAGGCGCTCGACAACGGGGCAAAGTTCATCGGCAACATTTACCCGACGACCACCGGCACCTGGGCAGAGATTCGGCTGGGGACAACCGGCGCGTTCGATCTTTCCTCCTATGACTCCTTCATGCTCCAGATCGGCAACTTCAACGAAAACCCCTGGGCATACAACCTCTACCTCACCGGTCAGACGAACGGCGTCGACTACTATGTGCAAAGCGCATGGTCGACAATCAACAACGGCGGCACAGGCACCCTCGCATTCGATTTCACGGGACTCAACGTGGATCTCAGCAAAGTGACGGGAATCGGCTTCAATATCGGCGCAATAGTTCCGCTGCCCGGCCAGGACTACACCTTCGAAACAATCGCCGCCCCCGTGCCCGAACCGGGAACCATCATGCTGCTCGGCGCCGGCCTGGTTGGCGTCGGCCTGTATATCAGACGTAAGAGAGCATAACCCGCAGTTTCGCCGGATGCACAGGTACGGAAAGGGGGAGCCCGTGAGCTCCCCCTTTTCTTGTCCGCGTTCCATCCTGCCAGGCATCATCTCCGCCACTCGAACGGCACTCCCGCCCGCGAGGCTTCGAGTTCCAGATCCTCAAGCTGTTTCTTGATCTCTTCGCCTCGTGCCTCTTCCCGGCGAACCTCCTGGAGCTTGGCATAGTAAGCTTCACGATGGCGCCCCGGCGTGCTGAGCGCGCTCTTGTTGACATAGGGGTTGTCCTCGACGGTGGCGGAGCCCTCGGCCTGTTTTTCGGCAAAATCCTTCAGTTCCCCCTGGCTCGGATTTCTGCCCATGCTGATAACCCAACGGCGGTGGAGTTGGTTCAATTCCTCCCTTTTCTTGGGGAGGCTCTTCTCTATCACATCGAGTTCTTCCCGCAGGGAACTGAAGCGCGAGCGCCAGCCCTGTTCGTCGAGTCCGCCGTAGAGAAGCGGCGGCTGCGGTGTGGGAGCGGGCTTGACCTCCGCCGGAGCGGCAGGGGGTTCCATGGCAGGCGATGAAGGCGTCTCTCCCCTGACGGAAGGGAGTTCCTTCACCCGTTTGAGATACTTGGGCGGTATCCGTTCCAGGTTGTCGGTGAAGTGGACAACGCCCGCATCATCGGTCCACTGGTACGTTTCCGCCGAAGCGGCGCCAGGCAACGACAATACGGCAATTACGGCGAGTCCGATGCATGTGCGGATCACGGTGTCTCCTCTATGAACTGACAAACGGAAGTTCTGCGTGCGTGGCAAACAAGCCATAAAAAAGAGGCACTTCATGCAACATTTCGCATTGACGCCCTCTCCCCCGGCATGTATAGTACGGCGTTTAAAGGGCTTTTATTCAACAAATTCACCATATTAGGAGTTTATCATGAAAATGCGTCTCAACGGGGTCGTGACGGGTATCGTGTCGCTGGTTCTGCTTGTGGCGGTTGTGGCATTGGCCAAGGAAACCAAGGACATTCCGTTCAAGCTGAAGAACGCCGCGCCGGTCATTTTCAGTCATGACATACACCTGAAAAAGTATAACAACAACTGTCGGATTTGTCACATCGCCCTCTTTGACCTTAAGAAGCCGAAGCGCTTTACCATGCTCGACATGGAGAAGGGCAAATCCTGCGGGGCCTGCCATACGGGCATGAAAGCCTTCAGCGTAGCGGACGACTCCCAGTGCGTGCGCTGCCACAAAGGTACGGCCCGCCCCGTGACCTACCGGATGAAGGGTGCCGGAGAAGCGGTGTTCAGCCACGAAGTCCACGTTCCCATGCTGGAAGGAAAGTGCCGGACCTGCCACTCGAACCGCGACATCACCGGCGGTCGCAACGTGACCATGGCCCAGATGGAAAAGGGCAAATCGTGCGGGGCCTGTCACAACGACAAGATGGCGTTCACCGTGGCCGGCAACTGCGGCAAGTGCCACAAGGGGATGACCCCGCCGAAAGTGGTTAACTTCAAAATGAAGGGCGTGGCGGACGCGGCCTTCAGCCACGAATTCCACCTGGGCATGTACAAGTGCAATGAGTGCCACACCAAGCTCTTCGCCTATAAGGCCGGCGCCAAGCGCTTCACCATGGCCGACATGGACAAGGGCAAGTCCTGCGGCGCCTGCCACAACGGCAAGGACGCTTTCTCTTCCGCCGGCGACTGCGGCAAGTGCCATCCGGGTCTGAAGCCGGCCAAACTCACTTACAAGACCAGCGTGGGTGAAGCCTACTTTGACCACGAAATTCACCTGAGCATGTTCAAGTGCGCCGACTGCCACACCAAGGTCTTCAAATACCGCAAGGGCTCTGCGCCGGCGACCATGGCCGACATGGAGAAGGGCAAATCGTGCGGTGTCTGCCATAACGGCAAGGATGCCTTCAGCGTGGCCGATGACTGTGTGAAGTGCCACAACATGTAACGCAGCCGGTTTACGGCTTTTGCACGAGAAAAAGGCGGGCCGCTCCGGCGCCCGCCTTTTTCCTTTCCACAGCCATCTGCCTGCCTTCTGGGTCAGGGGCGAATCATTCTCACCCCTTCCATGATCCCCTCCGGCGAGGACGGAACCACAACAACCGCAACGCCGAGCCCCTGTTTCAACTCGCCAATGGTCAGGTCGTCCAGAAACACTCCTTCCCCCTCCTTCAGCATCACGTCGGGGATCAGGACCCCATCGCCCAGATTCCTCCCGGCCAGTTCGGCCAGAATATCGCGGCCGGCAACAAGACCGGTAACCGTGACCGATTCGCCGAACAGCCGATTGGGAATCGCCACCGGCTGAAAAGTGACGCCGGTTCGGGCGGAGAGCCTGGCGAGAAAATCGGCCAGGTAGCGATAGGGTGAATGGCCGGTGACAACCGTGAGAGTACGGGGTTTCATGCGGCGGGCGCGGCGCAGCACCCGATCCGCTTCATCCATGAAGAGGGGAATCATCCCGACTCCGTTCTCGATCTGGGGGAAATCGCCGTAAAAGTCCAGAGGAGGAAAGGGGGCGTCGGCCTTGATGAAAAACTCGTCCGCCAGGAACAGGAACGGTTCGCCAAAGGCATCGGCGAGCCTCCGTGCCTCAGGCAGCCATTCGTCGATGAAGTCGCGCGCATAGTCGGCGCTGACCGGCTCCAGCAGGGGCAGGCGGTCCCGGTGCCGGGTGAGCCCCACCGGCACGATGGCCAATGAGGCGACCTGGGGATACAGGGCTGCCAGGTCGGCAACGGTCCGCTGGAGGGCATCGCCGTCGTTCCAGCCGGGGCAGAGGACCACCTGGGCATGCATGGTGATGCGGGCTTCGGCGAGCCGGGTCATGATGTCGAGGATGGGGATGATGCCTTTTCTGCCCAGGAGACGCACACGCAGGGCCGGATCGGTGGCATGCACGGAAATATAGAGGGGGGAGAGGCGCTGCTCGATGATGCGCTGCAGGTCTTCCTCGCCGATGTTCGAAAGGGTGACGTAGTTGCCGTAGAGAAAGGAAAGCCGGTAGTCCTCGTCTTTCACATAGAGCGGTCGACGAAGCCCCTTCGGCAACTGGTGAACGAAACAGAACACGCACCTGTTGCCGCAACGGGCAGGCGCTGGCGCGGCAAAGACGAGACCCAGCGGTTCGTCGTCGTCCCGTTCGACCTCCACATCCCACACCTCGCCGGAAGATTTTATGATCTCCAGGAGAAGCTCTTCGCCGTCTGCGTGAAAATTGTAGTCAACGACGTCGCGCAGAGGGTGGCCGTTAACGGCAGCAAGACGGTCGCCCGGCTCAATCTCCAGCTCCGAGGCAATGCTGCCGGGGACGACGCTCTGGATCAGGAGCCCCCTGCTCATGGCCGCTCGAAGAACGGAGTGGCCCGGTACCACTCAACGCCATGCCGGAGCAGCACCTTGATGACAGCAGCCACGGGGACCGCCAGGAGCATGCCGAAGATGCCGAACCACTGGCCGCCGATGAAGAGGGCGAGGATAGCCGCCACCGGATGGAGCCCCACGCTGTTGCCAACCACGGCCGGTGTGATGAGCGCCCCCTCGATGGCCTGGACAATGGCGAACCAGCCGAGGCAGAGGAGAGGATGGAGCATGTCGTGGAATTTGAGGAACGCCATGGTCATGGAAACCACGATGCCGAAGACGGTCCCCACGTAGGGAATGATGAAGAGGAACCCCGACAGGCTGCCGATGACGATGGCGAGGTCAATGCCGATCATGACCAGACCGATGCTGTAGAGCACTGCCAGAATGGCACAGACCGCCAGTTGCCCGCGCACGAATCCCGACAGGACGCCGTCGATCTCTGTGCCCAGCATGGCGGCCCGGTCGCGGGCGCGGACCGGGATGAGGGCCATGAGCCCTTCCCTGAGCCGGGGCAGGTCGGCCAGGAAATAGTAGAGATAGACCGGGGTGATGAAATAGCCCGCCACTGTCAGGAGAAAGCCGAGGGTCGATGAAAAGGCGCGCTGGACCACGCCGAGGGCTTCCTTGACCAGGTCGAGCGAGGCACCGCGCAACTCGTCCACAAGGCCATCGATGCGTGCGTAGAGCTTGTCGGGGGTCTCAATCTCAAGATAGGCCTTGGCCCGGCCGGGGATGAGGTCGTAGAGCCGGTTGGCGTAGGCGGGCAGGTTGATCTCGACCCGGGCCACCTCCTTCTGGATGGAGACGGCGAAGAACGTGGCGGCGCCGGCCGTGACCACGACGATGAGGGTCATCACCAGCAGCACAGCCGCCATGCGCGGGATCCGCCGGGCCTCCAGCCAGGTCACCAGAGGATTCAGCACGTAGGCCAGAATCAGGGCCAGGAGCACTGGCAGAAAGGTCGAGCCCAGGGTCCAGACGAGGAGGACACCCGCCAGGGCCAGGAGCCCGCACAGGATGTAGGGTAGCTTTTCTTTCAAGGGATCGACCAGGGGAAGATGAGAATGGCCGGTTCGGGAGGCCACGGGGACCGTGGTATCCCGAACCGGCGGACGGTGTCGGTGTGCTACTGATGCAGCCTGAAGTGGCCGTCCACTGAGGTGATGGAGGAAATGGCGTGCTTGTAGATGAGCATGTCACCCTGAATCTCCATGAGCACTGAAAAATTGTCGAACGACTTGATGTATCCCTCAAGCTTTTCGCCCGACATGAGCCGCACGGCGACCTTGATTCGCTCCTTGCGCGACTGGTTGAGGTACTGGTCCTGAATATTGAATGGTGCTTTCGCCATGGTGCCGCTCCTTCATCCAAAAAATTTCATTACAATGGTAGAGATACTATCAAAATTGGCCGGATATTCAACCCACTTTATTGCAGAATCCTTGCGAAACCACGTCAATTGTCTTTTTGCATAGCGGCGGGTATTCCGTTGCACGAACTCCCGCGCCTCGTTCAGCGAACAGGTTCCGGCCAGATACGCGCAGACCTCCTTGTAGCCGATGGCCCCCATGGCCTTGAGGTCCGGTGAATAGCCTGCTTTCAGCAGACCGCTCACCTCATCCACAAAGCCTTCCGCGAACATCCGGTCCACCCGCTCGTTGATGCGCCGGTAAAGGACATCACGCTCCACGGAAATGCCGAATTTCAGGCAATCATACGGCTCATCGGCGAAACGGTGCTCCTCCTGGAACTCAGAAAGCGGCTTCCCGGTCATCAGGAACACCTCCAGCGCCCTGACGATCCGGACCCGATCATTGGGGTGGAGTCGCGCCGCCGCGGCCGGGTCCACCCGGGCCAGCCGGTCGTGGAGGACAGCCACCCCTTCACGCCGGGCATCTTCCTCCAACTCGGCCCGGATCGCATCGTCACCGCCGGGCGATGGGGCGAGCCCGCCACTAAGGGTCCTGATGTAGAGCCCCGTCCCACCCACAAGAATGGGGTGCCTTCCCCGGCCGTGGATCTCGGTGATGACCCGTCCCGCCTCCCGGCGATAGTCGGCTGCGGTGAAGTTCACGTCCGGGTCGACGATATCGTAGAGATGGTGGGGGACCCGGGCCACGAGCCCAGGAGACGGCTTTGCCGTGCCGATGTCCATCCCCCGGTAGACCTGCATGGAGTCGGCATTCACCACTTCCCCGCCGCAGGCTTCCGCCAACCGCACCGCAAGCTCTGACTTGCCCGACGCAGTCGGGCCCTGGATTATGACGAGTTGTGCCTTTGACCCGGCCTGATTGCCCATGATAGCGGTCACACTCTCTTGAACATCTTCTCCACCTCCCCCAGGGTGAGCCGCTGGAGAACGGGCCTGCCATGGGGGCAGTTGGTGGAAAAGTCGGTTGCGTCCATCTGGGCGAAGAGGGCCTCGATCTCGCCGGTGGTCAGGGGATGCTCGCCCCGCACAACGCTGTGGCAGGCGACGCGGGCCAGGATATCCTCCACGGCATCGGCGATGCTGCGACTGGCCCCGAGGGACTGGAGCTCCTCAAGGGTGTCGCGCAGCAGACGCAGGTAGTCGGTGCCTGCCAGCAGGCGCGGAATCCCCTTTACGATCCAGGTGGTGCCGCCGAAATCCTCCAGATCGAAACCGAGCCGCCCCAGGCCGCCGCCGTGTTCCCGCACCACCGCCGATTCCCGGTGAGACAGCTCCACGGTTTCGGGGAAAAGAAGCCCCTGCCCCTCGACCCCGCCGGCAGCGAACTGCGTCTTGAGGCGTTCGAAGGCGACCCGCTCGTGGGCCGCATGCTGGTCGATGATGACCATGTCTGTGCCATCCTGGCACAGGATGTAGGATGCATTGTACTGGCCGATGACGGCCAGGGAAGAGAAATAGCCCCGGTGACGACGCACGGCCGTGTCGTCCGGCAGCCGGCTGCCGGAATCGGGCAAAGGCGGCTCCCGATCCTGCTGCGGTGCGGGTTGCGGCGTAAAAAGCGGCCGATGGGGAGCCACGGCGGGTCGGTAGTTTTCCAGAAGTTCCCGCACCTCCTCCACCTGACGCGCACCCGTGCCCTGAACGGATTGCTGAGGCCG
>NZ_JCAMRN010000077.1:0-16875 GCF_059620965.1 Geobacter sp. PheSNFMC | reverse complement strand
TACCGTGGGCCGCTTCCCCGCCGTGCCGCCGGAACTCGGCGGCGAAGAGCTCACCTTCGAGGTGCCGATCACTTTCCGGCTCACGGGTGAGTGACCGGGCATCCACTAGGGCGGTTTTCTGTTTATCTCCCGTTGAAAGTGGTCTATCATCGCAACCGCTTTTGTGCTGTTCGCATACCCGCACCGGGAGTGTTTCTATGGGAGAGACCATCAGATTCGGCGTATCCATCGACGAGAAGCTGCTGGAGAGCTTTGACGGGCTCATCGAGGAGAAGGGGTACATGAACCGCTCCGAGGCGATCCGCGACCTGATCCGCGCGGCATTGGTGGAGCTGAAGTGGGAGGTGGGGGACGAGGAGACCGTGGGCACGGTGACGCTTGTCTACGATCACCATGTCCGCGACCTTTCCGACAAGTTGACCGAACAGCAGCACGCCCACCACGACAAGGTCATCTCGGCCCTCCACGTCCACCTGGACGCCCACAACTGCCTGGAGGTCCTGGTGGTGCGCGGCAAGGCCCGGGAGGTTAAGAAGATCGCCGACGAGCTCATCGGCGTGAAGGGGGTCAAGCATGGCAAGCTGGTCATGACCACCACCGGCGAGGAGTTGCACTGACCCTTTCCGGATGGCGGCTCATGGATTGCAAAAATATCCCTGTTATGCTCTAATCGTCCGGTGGAATCCAACGTCTTCATAGCCCTCGGTTCGAACATGGGGGACCGGGAGCTGAACCTGCTGCGCGCGGTTGCCGAGATCGGCAACCTGCCGGAAACCCGGATAACCGCCCTTTCCGGCTTCTATGAAACCGAGCCGGTGGGGCCGGTGCCGGAACAGCCCGACTTCCTCAACGCGGTCCTGCGAATCGAAACCTCGCTCACCCCTCACCGGCTCCTCGAAGAACTCCAGCGGATCGAAACCGGCCTGTTCGGCAGGCGCCGGGAGGTGCCCCAGGGGCCGCGTTCAATGGATCTGGATATCCTCCTCTACGGGAGCCTGGCCGTTGCCGCCGAAGGGCTCGCCATCCCCCATCCCCGGCTCCATCAGCGGGGCTTCGTGCTGGTCCCCCTGGCGGAGATTGCGCCTGATATGATTCACCCCGTGCTGGAGACGCCGGTGCGGGAGCTGCTCGCGTCCCTGCCGCCGGGGGAGCGCGTCACCAAAATCTAGGAGATCAGAGTGGGACTCATGCGTCTGCTCGTCTGGGCCGTCCTCATCTATGTGGGATACAAAATCGTCAAGGGCTTCATCTCCGACAGGAAAAAGGACGAGCCCGCGCCGCCGCCCGAGCCGGTTCGGGAGGAGACCTACCAGGACCCGGTCTGCGGCGTCTATGTGACCGAGGAGGATGCCGTCATCGGCCGTCACGAGGGGGAGCGACTCCACTTCTGCTCCATGGAGTGTCTGGAAAAGTACCGGCAGCAGCTCGAAAGCAAGTAATCGTCGCCATGGCGCCATCAATAATCAACCGGAGGTTTGCAGCATGAAATTTTTCATCGACACCGCTGACGTGAAGGAAATCCGCCAGGCCCATGACCTGGGTCTCGTGGACGGGGTTACCACCAATCCGTCGCTCATTGCCAAGTCCGGCCGCAAGTTCGAGGACGTCATCAAGGAGATCGCCGGGATCGTCGACGGCCCCATATCCGCGGAAGTGGTTTCTCTGGATGCCGACGGCATGATCAGGGAGGCCGGAGAGCTGGCCAAGATCCACAAGAACATCGTCATCAAGCTCCCCATGACCCCCGAGGGGCTCAAGGCGTGTGCCGCCCTTACCCGCGAGGGGATCAAGACCAACGTCACCCTCATCTTCACCCCCATGCAGGCCCTGCTCGCCGCCAAGGCCGGCGCTACCTACGTCTCCCCCTTCGTGGGCCGCCTGGACGACATCTCCCAGGACGGCATGGGGATCATCGACGACATCAAGACCATCTTCGACAACTACGGCTACCAGTCCGAGATCATCGTGGCCAGCGTCCGCAACCCCGTTCACGTCCTGAACGCGGCCCTCATCGGTGCGGACATCGCCACCATTCCCTACTCGGTCATGCTCCAGCTCGCCAAGCACCCCCTCACCGACGCCGGCATCGAGCGGTTCCTGAAGGACTGGGAAAGCGTGCCCAAGTAAACGCGGCAGTGTGCTGTGCACCATGCAAAAAGCCCCGGCAACGTTGTCCGTCGCCGGGGCTTTTCATTTACAGCGGCCGATGCGCTCACTTCTTTCGCCGGTGCCTCCACACATACACCGCCACCAGCCCCGCGCTGAAGATCACCACGCCGATGAGGGCCTGGTGGGAATACTCCATGATCAGGTCGCGGTTCTCGCCGATGACGTAGCCGATCCAGGCGAGGATGGTGCACCAGATGAAGGCTCCCAGCAGGGTGTAGAGGGTGAACGTGCCGTGGTGCATCCCGGCCAGGCCCGCGGGGAGGGAAATGAGGTGTCGGACCACCGGCAGCAGGCGCCCGATGAAGGTTGAAATCTCCCCGTGCTTGTGGAAGAATGACTCGACCCGGGCGAATTTCTCCTCGGTAATCCAGACATATTTCCCGTACTTGAGCAGGAGCGGCCGTCCCAGGTAGTGGGCGGCGAAGTAGTTGGCATAGGCCCCGGCAAGGCTCCCCACGGTTCCCAGGAAGATGGCGAGCCAGATGTTCATCTCCCCCTGCTGGGCGAGATAGCCGGCCGGGGGCATGACCAGTTCGCTGGGCACCGGGAAGACCGAACTCTCCATGGCCATGAGGATGAAGATGCCCGGGTAGCCCATGGCGCCGATGGTGGCGACGAGCCAGTCGATGGCTTGATGCATGGCGGTCGAACCTCGTGTCGCTGGAGTGTGGAAGCACACCTCTATACCACGGAAACGGTGCTGGAGCCACAAAAAGAGCAGGAGCGGCAATGAAGAAGCAGGTTTACGTGATCGGGCACCGCAATCCCGATACCGATTCCATCGCGTCGGCCATCGCCTACGCCGAATTCAAACAGAAGCAGGGGGTGGCGAACGTGGCCGCTGCCATGGCCGGCCAGCCGAACCCCCAGACCCGCTATATCCTGGAACGGCTCGGCATCGAGCCGCCGGTCTATCTGGCCGACGTCAACCCCAAGGTGCGCGACGTGCTGAACCGCCGCCCGGTCACCGCCCGGCCGGAAGTGGCGCTCAGGGATGCTCTGGGGCTCTTCCACCGCCATGGGATTCGTATCTTGCCCGTGGTTGATGCGGAGGGGACCCCGGTGGGGATGGTCTCGCTCCTGCGGTTGTCGGAAAAGCACCTGGTGGCCGGCACCGACCGCAGGCGCGGCGTCGACACCTCCCTCGGCTCCCTTGCCGCCTGCCTCGACGGGATCTTTCTCGCGGGTGGACCGGCCGACGAGGTGGAGCACCTGCACCTGTTCATCGGCGCCATGCTGGAAGAATCCTTTTCCAGCCGCATCGAGGGGTATGACCCGGCAACGCTCCTGATCATGACCGGCGACCGGCGGAGTATCCACCAGGCCGCCATCGAGCGGGGTGTGCGCCTGCTGGTGGTGACCGGCGGGCTCCCCATTGCCGACGAGCTGGTGGCCCGTGCCCGGGAGAAGGGGGTGGTCGTCCTTTCAACCCCCCATGATACCGCCACCGCCGCCTGGCTGGCACGGCTCGCCTCTCCTCTCTCCCTGTTCATGGAGCCCGGCTTCGAACGGATCGGCGTGGCCGAGCCCCTGGAGCACCTGCGGCTCAAGCTCCTCCATAGCCAGGAGCCGGCCGTCATCGCGGTGGAGGAGGACGGCACCATCGCCGGCGTGGCCACCAAGTCGTCCCTGCTGGCGCCGGTTCCCTATGCCCTGATCCTCGTGGATCACAACGAGCTGACCCAGGCGGTGCCCGGCGCCGAAACGGTGGAGATCCTGGAGGTCATCGACCATCACAAGCTCGGCAATCCGCCCACCAATCAACCCATCACCTTCATGGCGGCGCCGGTGGGGAGCACCTGCACCGTGGTTGCCTCCCTCTACCGGGAGGCCGGGATCGAGCCGGGCGAGCGGACCGCGGCCCTGCTGCTGGCCGGCATCCTCACGGATACGGTGATCCTCAAATCGCCCACCAGCACCGTCCGGGACCGTGAGATGATCGCCTGGCTGGAGGAGCGGTCCGGCCTGGATCACCTGGCCTTTGGCAAGGAGATCTTCTCCGCCTGCGGCGGATTTGCCTCCCATGGTACGCCGGAGCAGGCCCTGCGCTCCGATTTCAAGCAGTTCACCGCCGGCGGCATGCAGTTCGGCGTGGGACAGGTGGAAGTGGTGGGCTTCGACGAGTTTTTCGAACTGAAGGATGCCCTGCGCGATTGCCTTCGGCGGGTGAAGGCGGCTGACCGCCTCGACCTGGCCGGCCTCATGGTGACCGACATCTATACCGAAACCACGCTGTTCCTGGCCGAGGGGAAGAACGAGATCGCCCACGTGATGGGGTATCCCCAGGTGGAGCCCCACCTCTATGAGCTGAAAGGGGTCATGTCCCGCAAGAAGCAGATGGTTCCCCACCTGCTCGGGGTGCTCGGGAAGGTGCAGGCATGACCTTTCTCGAACGCCTGCACGACGAGGTCCTCATCGGCGACGGCGCCATCGGCACCATGCTCTATGCCAAGGGGGTATCCCTCGACGCCAACGTGGAGCACCTGAACCTGGTGCGCCCGTCGCTGGTGCTGGAACTCCACCGGGAGTACCTGGCGGCCGGGGCCCGCGTCATCGAAACCAATACCTTCGGCGCCAACTGGACCCGGCTCGCGGCCATCGGGCTCGACAAGAAGGAGCGTGAGATCAACCTCCGGGGCGCCCGGTTGGCCCGGGAAGCCGCCCAGGGCACCGATGCCTTCGTGGCCGGCTCCGTGGGGCCCCTGGTCCGGGTGAAGGGGGACGAACGGGAGCTTTCCGCCCAAGAGACCGTTGATATCTTCCGGAGGCAGACCCATGCCCTGGCCGAGGGGGAGGTGGATCTCCTGATCCTGGAGACCTTCACCGATCTGGCGCAGATGAGGCACGCCCTGACCGCGGCCCGGGAAACGGGGCTGCCGGTGGTGGCCAACATGGCGTTCCTGGAAAACGGGAGACTCGCCGGCGGGATCGAGGTGGAGCGGGTAGCCTTGGAGCTGACTGCCGCCGGTGCCTGCGTGGTGGGCGCCAACTGCGGTGCCGGGCCATTGGAAATCCTCGGCACCATCCAGCGGATGGGCCGGGTGACGGAGCTTCCCCTGGCGGCCTATGCCAACAGCGGATTTCCCGAATATGTGAACGGCCGCCATGTCTACCGGACCACCCCCGATTACTTCGCGGACCGGGCCGTGGAGATGGTCGGGGCGGGTGCGGCCCTGGTGGGAGGATGCTGCGGAACCACGCCGGAGCATGTGCGGCGTCTGGCGGGACGGCTGGCCGGGCTGCGGCCCGTGGCGCGCACGGTTGCCGTGCCCGCCCTGCCGAAAGAGGCGCGCCGGGCCGAGTCCCGGGACGATGCCGGCTTCCTGGCCCGTTGGGGACGTGAGCCCATTGTCACCGTGGAGCTGGATCCGCCCAAGGGGCTCGACTGCGCGAAGATCATCGAGGGGAGCAGGGCGCTCCGGGAGGCTGGGGCGGATGCAATCAACATCGCCGAGAACCCGCTTGCCCGGATCCGGATGGGTAACATCGCCCTGGGGAGCCTCATTCAGCGGGAGGCGGGAATCGACGTCATTGTTCACGTGACCTGCCGGGACCGCAATCTGCTGGGGCTCCAGTCGGACCTCATGGGGGCGAGCCTGCTGGGGATCCGCCACGTGCTGGCCGTCACCGGCGATCCCGCCCGCATCGGCGAACAGGCCGGGGCCACATCGGTGTACGATCTGAATTCCTTCGGCCTCATCAAGCTGCTGGCCGACCTGAACGCCGGCGTGAACGCCCTGGGTTCGCCCATCGGCGGGGGGACGGGGTTCGTCATCGGCGCCGCCTTCAATCCCAACAGCCCCCGGATGGAGGTCCAGGTGGAGCGCTTGGCCAGGAAGGTGGCCAACGGCGCCCGCTTCGTCCAGACCCAGCCCCTCTATGACGTGGCGCGGCTGGAGGAGATGGCGGAACGGACGGCGCACCTGGGTGTTCCCATCCTGCCCGGGATCCTGCCGCTGGTGAGCGAGCGCAACTGTGAATTCCTCCATAACGAGGTGCCGGGCATCGTGATCCCCGAAGAAATCCGGCACCGGATGCGGGGCAAGGAAAAAGAGGACGGGGTGCGGGAAGGCCTCGCCATCGCCCGGGAGTTCATTGATGCGGTGCGGGACCGGGTGGGCGGGTTCTATCTCATTCCCCCCTTCGGCAAATACGGTATTGCCGTGGAGTTGACGCGGTACATCAAGGGGACCTGATCCCCCGCGAGGCTGCCCATGAACGTTCGTCGAACCCTGTCGCTTCTCCTCCTGGCCCTTGTCCTGGCCGGCTGCCGCAACCCCTACCTCATTGCCCAGCGCTTCGAGGACAGCTCCCGGGAGCACAACCGCCTCATGCGCTGGCAGGGCCTCGAACAGTCATGCGTCATCTTTGCCGGAGACCAGGTGAAGGATGCCTGCCTGGAGCGGGCCAGGGCGGCCAAGGATGTGTCCGTGGCCGACTACCGGGTGACGAGCACGGAGCTCGACGTGGACAAGGGGACAGCCACGGTCAGGGTCGAGGTTGATTATTTCATCCTTCCCTCAACCCGTCTCAAGACCCTGGTGGACGAGCAGCAGTGGCGCTATGTGGAGGACGGGGAGAAGGGAAATCGATGGTTCCTGGCGACTCCGCCCCCCGAATTCAGGTAGGGTGAGCATCGGATGGTTTTATTGTCGGGCGTTCTGTGCTATGTATAGAGAAACATCCAATCAACCACAAGGAGCGACAGCATGGCAGATTGCAAACACACGGAAACCGCGGCTATCCTCGCCTTCTTCGCCGGCGCCGCTCTTGCGGCCGGGGCGGCTCTCCTGCTGACCCCCAAGACCGGTCGCGAGGTGCGTGAAAAACTTGGTGACGTTACCGACGACGCGGTGTGCAAGCTCCGGTCGGCCGTCCGCGAGGCGAAATACAAGGTTGCCCCCAAGTCCACGGACGACACCGGCGAATACGAAGGCGGCGGTTGCTGGATCTGATCCCGCACGATCTCCCGGCCCCAGGGTACGAAAAAGCCCCGCAGCGCGCTGTCCATGAACGGACGCGCTGCGGGGCTTTTTTTGTCGAATGGTGCTCTGCCGGCAGCCAATGCGGCAGGGTGTACAGCTACGACTCGTAGTCCACGGCCACGATGGAGGAGCAGACCGACTTCATGTGCGGCACAACTTCTCCGGCATGGTACGGGTCGATCTGGTAGGCCTGAAGATCCGCCAGGGAGTCGAAACGGGTCACGAGGGCCAGATCATAGGACCGTTCGGACCGAATCACGTCAACCCCCACTTCCAGGTGTCTGAGCAGGGAGATTTTGCCCCGCATGCTCTCCAGCTTTTCGCGGGTGGCTGCCATGGTGGGGGCGGTGGGGTCGGCCAGCTTGAAAAATACGATATGCGTTATCATGGGGTTCCCCTTTCCGGTTGGTGGTGAACGGATGTCTGCGTCAGGGTGATGCGGGCGCGGGCAGGGCGGCCGATGCTTCCGGCATCTCCTCGCCGAAGTCGATGCTCACACGGTTGCGGCCTGCCTGCTTGCTCCGGTACATGAGCGTGTCGGCCCGTTGCACCAGAGATTCGACCGTGTCATCCAGGTGGGACATGGTGGCACCCACGGAGACCGTGACCCGGAGTTGCCGGTCGTCCAGGCGGAAGCTCGACTGTTCGACCAGGTGCCGGAACCGGTCCGCGATGCGCGGCATCTGCCGGCGCGAGATGTTGGCGAGCACGGCAATGAACTCCTCGCCCCCCCAGCGGCCCACCACGTCGAAGGAGCGGGCGCTGTTCACCAGGGTCTTGGCCACCATCTTGAGCACCCGGTCGCCGGTGTCGTGGCCGTGGGTATCGTTGATTTCCTTGAAGTGATCCACGTCCAGGAAGAGGATGCCGAAGTGCCAGCCGTAGCGCCGCATTTCCTCCAGGCGTGAGTTGAGGCTCATTTCCACGTAGCGCCGGTTGGCGATGGTGGTAAGAGGGTCGCAGAGGGCGAGGCGCTGGAGGTTCTCCAACTGTTGGCGCAGGGCATGGCGCGGTGAGTGGTCGCCGGTCACCTCCACGGCCACCACCATCTGGCCGTCGGTATCCTGAATGGGGGCCACCCTGAGGCAGACCGGTACCAGGTGGCCGTCCTTGTGGTGGAGAAAGCTTTCCTCGTCCCGTTTTCGGCCGTCGGTGATGGTCTTTTCGATGGGGCACGCATCCGAGCAGATGCCGTTGCCGTTGGAATCGAGGTGGAGAAAGATGTCATGGCAGTTTCGGCCGATGACTTCCTTCTCCCCATAGCCCGTCAGCATCTGCGCACCCTTGTTCCAGTAGGTGATCCGCCGCTGCTCGTCCACAAAATAGATGCCGTCGTAGAGATTGTCGAGGACCTTCTTGTAGAAGCTGTCATTGTTGGGCATGGGTACTCCGCATCCCGCTCGCCGGTGACATACCGCATGATGGCGGAATCTAAAAAACGCCTAACACTATCACAATCGTATGCGTATTGCCAGTGCGGATGACGTGCCGCGAGCCGGAGGGGGGCACGTCATCTCCCGCCCGTGGCGTCCGGGCGGGAGATGACGGATGGTCGAGGGGGGTGTCAGGTGCCGGCGTTGCCGGCTTCGGTGACGGATGAGTGGTTCGGGCTTACCGCCTCTTCGTCGATGATGGAGGCGAAGCGGATGATGCCCGGAATAAGCTTGGTGGCAACCACAAAGGAGGCGAACCCCAGGAGTGCTCCCGCGAGCATGCCCGGTTCCTCGGGTTCCGGCGGCATGGGGGCCGCCGCATGGGCCAGGACGGAGAGAACGACAAGCAGCGCCAGAAGCATGACGGCAAAGGTTAAACCAACTACTTTCATTGCTTCCTCCTTTCAGGAGAGGCGTCCGACCGCTGTTGTCCCGCTGGTGATGCCAGCGAATGAACCGGGGCCGGCGAACCTCTCGCAGAAAAAACACGCGTCACCCTCGCGCCGACCATTCCCTGGCTCTCCGCGTTGCCGCGGTGGCGTAAGCCCGACCCCCGAGGTCAGCGGCAGGGAAAGGACCTGGTGGCGGTTACATCTCCTGCAGATTGCTGAATTCGCCCCAGCAGAGCTGCCACCGGGGCGCGGCGACAAAGTCGTGGATACTCTCTACCGTATCGTAGTACCGGCGTTCTTCCGCGGCTATCTCCCGCAGGAGCGCCCGGGCCTCCTCGTCGCGCTCCTGCTCGGCCAGCTCTTCACAGAAGCGGACAACGGCCGCTTCCACCTGCATGGCGTGCTCATAGGCTGCCAGGTCTGTCTTGAGCAGGTCAAGGAGAGCGCCATCGGGAGCGAATATCCTGGCAAAAGCTTCCCGGGCCCGCTCCAGGGCACGGGAGTCCGCGTTGCAGTGGACCGACGCCCCCCGTTTCATGGCCAGGAAGGTGTCGTAGAGCTCCTGTTGCGCTTCCGCAAGCATGGTAAAGACGGTTCGTACGCCGTTGATGCTCGCTTCGTTGGCCAAGCGCCAAAAGTAGTCTTTTCCCATCTCCTCCATCTCCAGGGCAAAATCAATGACTTTCATTCCTTCCTCCTCTTTTGCCGTCGGCGGGATTGGTGAGACAACTTTCATGGTAGCACCGTAGATTCCGTTTACAATATGTATATTTTTTTCATACCTTATTTTTGTGGAGTACCCTGTGAAGCCGCAGTCCTGCCGTGCAATCAGGCAGGCTCGGCTGTCGCGCGGGGGGCAATGTTCCGTGATTGAGGGATGTTGCGGTGCGGATGAGTGTGCGGCATGAAACCTGCTGAAAAGCGCCGACAGACCGGAAGTCGGCGCGACGCGCCGGCTCCGGCGGGACGATTGCCGCCACGAATGGTTCTGCTCTGTTGACGAGGCTCGGCCGGGCATGTCCGAACCTTGAACGCCCCGCACTTTACAGGCGGGATTTCGGCTGTATGTTTGATCAGTATGGATGCTGCCCGTCCGGTTACCGAGCTCATCGAGCAGTTCAGCATCATCCAGGGGGAGCATCGCAGATTTCTCGACGCCATTTCGGAGCGGCTCGTCAACGGCGACAGCCTCTACACATTCCTGAGGAGGATAGCCATGAAAGTAAGTGCACGGAACGTATTGCTCGGCACGGTCAGCGGGATCACCAGAGGGGCAGTCAATGCCGAAGTCTCCCTCGCGCTCAAGGGAGGCCCCCCCATTGCCGCGGTGGTGACCAACGCCAGCATCGACAGCCTGGGGCTTGCCGTGGGCAAGGAAGCCTACGCAATCGTCAAGGCCAGTTCGATCATCATCGGCACGGACCTGCACGGCGCCACGGTAAGCGCCCGCAATATCATGTGCGGCACCATCGTCAAGGTGATCGAGGGGCCGGTCAGCACCGAAGTGGACGTGGAGATCGGCGCCGGCAACACCCTAAGCGCCGTCATCACCCACGAAAGCGCCGTGCGGCTCGGCCTCAGGGAAGGGGGGCACGCCTGCGCCCTCTTCAAGGCATCGAGCGTGATCCTCGGCGTCAACTGACGGAGACTTCGCTATGAAGGGGGCACGGGCACCGGTCTGCTCAAAGAGCGTGCAATTCCCCTTTTGGAGAGCCTGTCGCTCTGTCATGAAGAGAACCCGGCCCCTGGCCTTCTGCTGCACTCTGTTCCTGGCTGTCGCCGCCCAGCCGCCCTGTTCATTTCCTCGAACATGGGTGGACTAGTCTCCAGAATCGCAAGCCCATTGACGAGGCGAGCCGTTGCGCTTCTGCGCATGACACCATGGAATCGGGAGCGAGGTCGCGCGGCCATCAAGGCATCGGCGTTCCGCCGGCTGGGATAGGGGATCACCCGTTGCTGCCGCAGGTGCAGGAGCATGCCATGCCGGCGGCCTTGCCGAAGGCTTCCCGTCCCTCCCGGCAAGAGAGCCAGGCGATGGCCAGGGAGCCGAGGGAGTCGAGCCAGCCGATGCCGGTCAGCTCATAACCGGCGCTGGCAGCCAGAAGGACCGCCGACAGCAGCAGACAGGCCCGGCTGCAGGCGGCGTCTGCCAGGATGGCCGGAGAGTTGAGTGCCCTGCCCACGTTCGTCTTGTGGTGGAGCAGCAGCCACATGAACGAAATGGATACCAGCGACACCACGATCCCCCAGACAGTGGTCTCGGGGCGGTGGCCGCCATAGAGGCTGAGTCCCGCCGTTGCCACGAGGCCCGCGGCCAGGAGATAAAAGGCACCACCCGTGATTCGCAGCGCCCGCCGTTCGAAGGCGTCCCGGTCTTCCGTCCCTCCCTGCCGCGCCCGTTGCACCATGTGCCAGATTCCCACCCCCGAGATCACCTCCACAAAGGAGTCGAGCCCGAACCCGAAGAGGGAGAGGGTCTCGTCCGCCGCGCCGAACCCGACCGACACGATTCCCTCCACGATGTTGTAGCTGATGGTGATGAGGGCCAGGAGCGCCGCTTTGTCGTAAAGCTTCCGGAGCCGGAGGGATGTCTCGCGGGTCATGGGTTATCCTCTCGCGCCCGATAGGCGTTCCCTGCGTGGGAAAAAGGGGCAGCCGGACAGCAGGCACTCGGTGTTGCGGTCCGAAAAGGAGCAGGCCGGCCGGGAGCCTTCGGGCAATCCGGCATCAAGGTGCCGGTTGAGGAAATCCCGTCCCGTCATGAGGGCGAGGAACGTATCGCGTTTGCAGCAGCGGGGACCGCCTGCTTCACCGATTGCCGTAAGGCAGGCAGCCGTCATCAGGTTGGCAAGCCGCCATCCTTCCTTGGCAAGCGGCGTCGCTCCCGTGAGGACGCTGCAGGCGATCCCGGCTCCCATGGCTGCGCCGCAGGTGCCGTGGAAGCCGCAAAACCCGCCTTTGACATCCTCGGCCCGCTTTCGGGCAATCGCCAGTCTTTCCGCCTTTCGTTCGTCCCCGTGCACCGCACAGTAGGCAGTTATCAGAACGGCCGGAACCAGGAAATGGTGCTCAGGTCCGTGCATTTTCAAGGAGGGGTGTTTCATCAGTGCCCCGGCGAGACCGATGACGTCGGTATCGCCGGAGACCAGGCATGATCGCTCGATGAAATCCAGTGCCGGCAGGCCATGGCACCGGTCACAGACGAAGTGTCCCCGGCTGCAGTGCGCATGGGAAGAGACAGCGGTGCCGCAGAGGGCGCAGGAGAGGTGTTGAGGTTGTTCTGCGTAGACGAGGTCGGCGCCGCAGAGCAGGCATCCCGTGGCGTGAACGGCAGATGTGTTCATGCAAACACCTTCCGTTGGAACCAGAACGCCACGTTCACCAGCCCGATCATGACCGGTACCTCCACCAATGGCCCGATGACCGCGGCAAAAGCCGCCCCCGAGTTGAGGCCGAAGACCGCAACCGCAACGGCGATGGCCAGCTCGAAGTTGTTGCTGGCCGCCGTGAAGGCGAGTGTCGTGGTCTTCGAGTAGTCGGCACCGAGCCTTTTCCCCATCCAGAATGAGACGAGGAACATGACAATGAAGTAGATGAGGAGCGGCATGGCGATCCGTACCACGTCCAGGGGCAGTTGGACGATGAGGTTACCCTTGAGGCTGAACATGACCACGATGGTGAAGAGGAGCGCGATGAGAGTGATGGGGCCGATGCGCGGCACTACCTCCTGGTGGTAGCGCTCTTTGCCCATAACCTTCACGCCGATGAGGCGGGTCAGCGCCCCGGCGAAGCACGGAATCCCCAGGTAGATGAAGACGCTCTCCGCGATCTGGCCGATGCTCACTTCCACAAGGCTCCCCGACAGGCCGAAGAGGGGGGGGAGCACTGTGATGAAGACCCAGGCGTAGACGCTGTAGAAGAGGACCTGGAAAATGCTGTTGAAGGCCACGAGCCCGGCGGCATACTCGGTGTTTCCTTTGGCCAGTTCGTTCCAGACGATGACCATGGCGATACAGCGGGCCAGGCCGATCATGATCAGCCCCACCATGTATTCGGGCCTGTCGGGCAGAAATACGATGGCCAGGGCAAACATGAGAACGGGGCCGATGAGCCAGTTCTGGACCAACGACAGGCCGAGGATCTTTTTGTTCCTGAAGACCTCGGGCATCTCCTCGTATTTCACCTTGGCGAAGGGGGGGTACATCATGAGGATGAGGCCGGCGGCGATGGGGAGGTTGGTGGTCCCCACCTGGAACCGGTTGATGAACTGCTCCACGCCGGGGACAAGCCAGCCGACCCCCACGCCCAGGGCCATGGCGGCAAAGATCCACACGGTGAGCCACCGGTCGAGGAAGGAGAGCCTGCGGGAGACATGCTCACTCATGGTCGCCTCCGTTCAAGAGGGTGATCACTCTGCGCCGCATCTCGTCCCGCACCCGGCGATACACGTCCATGATCTCCTCGTCCGTGCCCGTCGCCCGGGAGGGGTCGTCGAACCCCAGGTGCTCCCGCCGGACTCCGCCGACGAAGATGGGACAGGTATCGGCAGCCTCGCCGCACAGGGTGATGACCCGGTCGAAGGTCTGGCCGTCGAGCTCGGTGAGATTTTTTGAGCGCTGGCCGGAGATGTCGATCCCCAATTCGGCCATGGTCCTGGTCGCCCGGGGATTGACCGAGGTTGCGATTGTTCCGGCGGAGCAGGCCTCCCACCGGTCGCTGAGGAAGTAGTTCACCAGCCCCTCGGCCATCTGGGATCGGTTGGCGTTATGGGTGCAGAGAAAGAGGACCCGCTGTTTCATTGAATCTCCTGGATAGTGGATATCCGGATAGGCGAATGGTTTGTCGCAAAAAAAATCAGGCGCAGCGATTTCCCTGACCAAATCCGACGAGACGATCATGGTCGGCCCGGGCAACCGGGTCCGAGGGAAGATGGCGCGTCAGGATGGCCTGCAGTTCCCGGCGCTGGGGCGAGTCGGGCGCTACAAGGGAATAGTACACCCACACCCCTTCCCGGCGGTCGTCGACCCAGCCGGCGTTTTTGAGCTGGGCCAGGTGTCTCGATACGGTGGATTGGGGGAGTTCCAGCGCCGCCATGAGATCGCAGACGCAGAGCTTCTCTTCGGCCAGAAGGAGCGCCAGGATCCGGAGACGGGTTTCATCGGCAAGGGACTTGAATAAACGGGCCGCCTGTTTCATGAGGTGAGTGTATCCGGATAAGCGGATGTAGTCAAGGTGTTAGTTGTGACTTACTGCCCCTCTTCGATGGGATTCTCCAGGCTCAGAACCCCTGCGCTCTCGTCGTAGGCAAAGATCTCCGCGTTGCGTCCCCACTCGATGACGACCCGCAGTACCCGCTGGGCCTCGTCTTCGCTCAGGAAATCCTCCAGTTCCCGGAGGAAACGTTCCTCCGGCGCCCGGTTGCCGGGGCGCTCGTCCAGCACCCGGCGAATGTGGGCCGCCAGGGGCACCCGGCGCACCAGGTGCTCGGCAAAGATCTCCTTTTGCCGGAGGATGTCGGCCTCCGCAAAGCTCCGGCCCGACGGGGTGAGCTCCACGTCGCCGGCTTCCACCCGGGCGAAGCCCAGGATCTCCAGGGCCTCCAGGAGGGGGAAGAGGTGATCGACGCCGAGCCCCTGATCATCGGCGATTTCAGGGAGGTCGGCCCGTCCCCGGTAGGGTTCCCGGGCCAGGGCGTCGATGAGGCCCGTCAGGCGGGAGACGGACGCATCGGGGAGGCGGTGACCGATGGTGACCCCCTCGGGGCGTACGGCACCGCGCGGCTGTTCGGTCATGAGGGCGTAGACGTCGTCCACAAGCTTGCGGAACTGGGGCGCTTCCCGGTCCCGGGGGTGGGGGAGGGGAATCGGGACATCTGCCACGAGCCGGCCGGGATTGGTCCCCAGGATGACGATCCGGTCGGCCAGAAGGACCGATTCCTCGATGTTGTGGGAGACGAGGATGATGCCGCGGGTGGGAATTCTCCGCTCGATCCAGAGTTCGATCAGGTCGGTCCGGAGGGTTTCTGCGGTGAGGACGTCCAGGGCCGAGAACGGCTCATCCATGAGGAGGAGGTCCGGCTCCACCACCAGGGCCCGGGCAAAGCCGACCCGCTGCCGCATGCCGCCGGAGAGTTCTTTGGGAAAGGCCGACTCGAAACCGTCCAGGCCAATGAGGTCGATGGCCTCCAGGGCCCGGCGGCGGCGCTCCGCTGCCGGCACCCTGCGGGCCCGCAGGCCCAGCTCCACGTTGTCCAGGACCGTGAGCCACGGCATGAGGGCGAAGGTCTGGAAGACCATGGCCACCCCTTCCACGGGGCCGGTGACCGGGCTGCCGCCGTAGCTGACGGTGCCGCCGCCGGGGGGGATGAGTCCGGCAATGATCCGGAGAAGAGTCGACTTGCCCGACCCCGACCGCCCCAGCAGCGCAACGATCTCCCCTTCGCGGACGGTGAGGGTCACTCCGTCGAGGACCAGGTGCTCGTCCCCTTCGGTCTTGCGATACGATTGCCGGATGCCGTCGAGCCGCAGCAACTCGGTTGAAACGGGTCGGGTCATGGCGGGTTCCTAGTCGAGGCGGTACCTGGTCTGGGCCAGGAGGTAGAGCCTGCGCCAGAAGAACCGGTTCAGGCAGACGACATACATGCTCATCACGGCGATACCCAGGACGATGTGGGGATAGTCGCCCTGTTCCGTCCAGCGGGCAATGGCCGAGCCGAGGCCGGTGGCGGTAAGGGTGGTGGGACCCCAGCTTACCACCTCGGCGACGATGCTTGCGTTCCAGGTTCCCCCCGACGCAGTGACGAGTCCCGTGACCAGGGAGGGGAAGATGCCGGGAAGGAGGAGTCGCCGCCACAGCTCCCACCCCGACAACCCCAGGTTGGCGGCTGCCTCCCGCAGATCGTTGGGGATGGCCGAAGCTCCCGCAATAACGTTGAAGAGGATGTACCACTGGGTGCCGAGGATCATGAGGGGAGCGGTCCATATCTCCGGGTTGAGGCGGAAGCGCACGATCAGGACCACTGCCGCGGGAAAGAGGAGGTTCGCGGGAAAGGCGGCCAGAAACTGGGCCACCGGCTGGACGCGCGTTGTCCACCGGGGATTGAGGCCGATTGTTACCCCGATGGGGACCCAGAGCAGCGAGGCCAGGATCAGAAGGGCCGCAACCCGTGCCATGGTTGCCAGGCCGAGGCCGAAGACGGAGAGGACCTCGCCGAAGGGGATCACACTCACGAAGCGCGCCAGCTTCCAGAGTGCCCAGAGGGCCACCGCTGCGAACGCCGCGTTCCAGGCCAGGTCCATGATGCGCGCCGCAGGTCGCCCGCGATGCCGATGCTCGCCGGTGCGAGGTCTCCGTTTCCGGGGAAGGCGTTCGGTGAGCAGTTCAGGGAGGGCGCCGGCCAGGCTCAGTGCCCGGCCCAGAAACCGTGTCCGGGCAAAGAGGGTGAGGACCCACGACTCCGGCGCGAGGCGCGCCTGGGAGAGTTCCACCCGGAATTTTTCGGCCCATGCCACGAGGGGGCGGAAAAAGAGCTGGTCATACAGGAGGATTACCGCAAGCATGGTTGCCAGTGCCCAGGCGATGGCCCCCATGTCCTGCCGGTGAATGGCAAGGGCCACGTAGGAGCCGATTCCGGGGAGGGTGACGGCGGTCTTGCCCACGGTGATCGCCTCGGAGGCCACCACGAAGAACCATCCCCCCGAAACGGACATCATGATGTTCCAGACCAGCGGCGGCACCGCGAACGGGGCCTCCACCCGCCAGAACCGCTGCCAGCCGGAGAGGCCGAAGAGGGTGGCCGCTTCGCCCAGATCCCGGGGGATGGTCTTCAGGGACTGGTAGAAGCTGAAGGCCATGTTCCACGCCTGGGACGTGAAGATGGCGAAGATGGAGGCTGCC
>NZ_JCAMRN010000076.1:0-30822 GCF_059620965.1 Geobacter sp. PheSNFMC | reverse complement strand
AATTTCAAGTTCATTGGACTCCACCACCACCTGCCTGGCCCCCATTGACCGGGCAAGCCCGACAGCCTCCCGGAACTCCGATTCCGGATAGGTGGGCGACGTGGCGGTGAACGCAACGGCCTTGTCGCCCAGCAGGTCGTGGGCCACCCTGAGCAGGAACGTGGAATCGACCCCTCCGGAAAAGGCGACGAGCACCGACCCCATCTCCCGGAGGATGGCCTTGAGTTGTTCATATTTCAGATGCGTTTGTTCCATCGGACACCTCAAAAAAAACGCCCCGTGAGGGGCGTTGCGGTTGAATCGGACGAGGAGCGGCGATCAGTCGAACACCCCGGTGGAAAGGTACCGCTCGCCGGTGTCGCACAGGATCGTTACCACGTTCTTGCCCGGCCCGAGCTTGGCAGCCACCTGAAGGGCGGCGAAGACGTTGGCACCTGAGGAGATGCCGACGAGGATGCCCTCCTCGCGGGCCAAGTCGCGCACGGTGGCATAGGCATCGTCGTTGGAAACGGTGATGATCTCGTCATACACCTTGGTATTGAGCACATCGGGAACGAAGCCGGCTCCGATTCCCTGGATCTTGTGGGGACCGGGCTGGCCTCCCGAAAGAACCGGCGAATCCGCCGGCTCCACCGCCACCACCCGCACCGAGGAGTTATGCTTCCTGAGCACTTCGCCAACGCCGGTGATGGTGCCGCCGGTGCCCACCCCCGCCACGAAGGCGTCGATGGTCGTGCCGGGCAGGCCGTCCACGATCTCCGGCCCCGTGGTCCGGCGATGGATTTCCGGGTTTGCCGGGTTCTTGAACTGGTGCATCATCACGTGCCCCGGTTGGGCCGCCAGCTCCTCCGCCTTCATGACGGCCCCGCGCATCCCCTGGGCGCCGGGGGTGAGGATCAGCTCGGCGCCGTACGCCGCCAACAGCCGCCGCCGCTCCACGGTCATGGTGTCGGGCATGGTCAGGATGAGCTTGTATCCCTTGACCGCGCAGATCATGGACAGGCCGATGCCCGTATTGCCGCTGGTGGGCTCCACCACCGTGGCGCCCGGCTTGAGGGTGCCGTCGCGCTCGGCGGCCTCGATCATGGCGAGGCAGATACGGTCCTTGATGCTGCCGCCGGGGTTGAAGAATTCCGCCTTGCCGAATACGGCTGCCGAACCCTTCCGCTCAAGCGCTGCCAGCCTCAGGAGAGGGGTATTGCCGATCTGCTCGATTACCTTGTCGCTGGTTAATAGCGGCATGAATGTCTCCTTCCCGCACGTCAGATAAAGTACATGAACCGGTGATCCTGCTCCCGCTTGACCCCCATCTGCTGTCCCCGGTCACACAGATCCTTGACCGTGAAGCCCGAGAAGAAATCAAGGAGCTTCGCACCCGCTTCGCACCAGAGCTCCTGGGTCACGCAGGTCCCGTCAAAGTTACACTCCGTCTTCTTTTTTCTCTTGCTGGTGCACTCGACCAGATTGATATCGCGCTCGGTGGCGAGAAGCACATCGGCGACCGTGATCTCTTCCGGCTTCTTGGCCAGACAGTATCCCCCCTGGGGGCCCCGCTTGCTCTTGAGGATGCCGGCCCGCTTGAGCCCCTGGAAGATCTGCTCCAGATAACGGGGCGAAATACCCTGGCGCCGGGATATGTCCTGCACCTGCGCCGGCAGGGACCCCGAATTGTACGCGATGTCGAAAATTGCCCGAAGCCCGTAGCGGCTTTTCGTCGAGAGCTTCATAATTCCCCCTTCGCCTTAGTGTCTACGTGATGCCAACTATACGTTCTGCTACCTACCCTGTCAAGAACGCAAATCAATAAGCCACAACATTCCCGTAAATAATTGCAGTTAAATCGACACGTGGAGTGACTACGGGGCAGGGGAGAATTACTTGAGGTGGCAGGCCAGGCAGAGGCGGCTCTCGTTCATTTCGATCACCAACTGGTGCCGGCCGGGGTTGTGGAGGTCATGGCAGGAGATGCAGACCATCGTGCCGTTGATGAAGCGAATGCCCGCCCCTTTCAGTTCCTCCGCCGACCGGAACGATTGCTCCTTTCCCCTGGGGGGATAGGGACGATTGACGGGGTGGGCCGACGACAGGGCGCATGCACCGAGGCAGTAGCCGACATCCGTGGCGATCTGGCCGTCGTGGCAGGAAAGGCAGTCTTCGGTGGCACCTGCCGCATCGACGACCTGGCCAAAATGGGAAACGGTTTCGGCGTAAAGGAACGGCGCCCGGGACAACATCGTCCAGAGCGCCGTCAGGCAAACGAGAAGGGTACGTACCGCCATCGCTGGCCACCTCCGGGTGGGGAATGCCGCATAGCGTCAATCGTACCACGAAAGAAAAACAGCGCAACAAGCTGACAGATCGAAAGAATTTACCACGTGATATTCGGCGGCTCCACCTTCTCCACCACAACGATCTCCGCGTTCCTGACCTCGAACACAAACCCGAGCGAATTCGTCCAGCGATCCCCTTCTTCCAGGGGGATCGGTACGTCCCGGCGACCGAGCCACACCTCTTCGTCGCCGATATAGGCGAACCAGTCCAGGTTGCCCGTCATCCAGATCTTATTCTTCAGTTCCATTGAATATCCTCCGCAATCGTTTCGGCAATCATAGCGAATCCCCTCGCAAGGGGTCAAGGGACGCGGGATTTTTTCTTGTTGGCGAACGTCGTTTCTGCTATTTCTAAAGGAATTTTCGCGACATTGCCACTTATACCAACGAGAGGGATGAGTTATCATGAAATTCACCAAAATGCATGGGGCCGGCAACGACTACGTCTACGTCAACTGCTTCGAGGAGTCCGTGGGGGACCCCGGGCAGACGGCCATCAAGGTTTCCAACCGCAACTTCGGCATCGGCTCCGACGGGCTCATCCTGATCATGCCCTCCGACAAGGCCGACGTCCGGATGCGCATGTTCAACTCCGACGGGTCAGAGTCCGAGATGTGCGGCAACGGCATCCGCTGCGTGGCCAAGTACGCCTACGACCACGGCATCGTGACCAAGAAGGAGATCACCGCCGAGACCGGCGCGGGCATCCTGACGCTCCAGCTCTTCACCGGGGCCGACGGCAGGGTTGACCGGGTCCGCGTCAACATGGGCACGCCGCGCCTCACCCGTGCGGAAATCCCCATGATGGGCGACCCGGCCGACGGCCAGGTGGTCAACCAGCCCCTGAACATCCTTCACACCACCTTCAACATCACCTGCGTTTCCATGGGGAACCCCCACTGCGTCATCTTCGTGGATGACGTGGAGAGCTTCCAGGTGGAAAAGTACGGCCCCCTCATCGAGAACCACGAGATGTTCCCCCGCCGCACGAATGTCGAATTCGTCCAGATCATCTCCCGCACCGAAGTGCGGCAGCGGACCTGGGAGCGGGGCGCCGGCGAGACCCTGGCCTGCGGCACCGGCGCCAGCGCCGTCTGCGTGGCCGGAGCCCTCAACGGCCTCACCGACAAAAAGATCCTCAACCACCTCTCCGGCGGCGACCTGGAGCTGGAGTGGGCCGAGGACGGCTTCCTCTACATGACCGGCCCGGCCACCGAGGTGTTCAGCGGCGAAATCGACCTCGGCGCGCTGTAGCAGGCGCTGCCGGCACCACCCAGGGGCCGGCGGCGGTCCGGTCCATGCCGGGCCGCCGCCGGCCTTTCGTCTATCAGGCTGAGGCAAACGCCATGGAGGATCTCCCATGCCGCCATCCTGCCCCATGTGCACCAAGTGGCTCGATGAGCCCGAGCTTCGCATTGCGGAGCTGGGACATACCCGCGTCATGCTCAATCGCGACCAGTTCTTTCCCGGCTACACCTTTGTCTTCACCCGGGAGCACGTGACTGAGCTGTTCCATCTTTCCCCGCCGGTCCGCCAGGGGGTCATGGAAGAGGTGACGGCCGTTGCCGCGGCCCTGTTCGACCTGTTCCAGCCCGCCAAGATGAACTACGAGCTGCTCGGCAACATGGTGCCGCACATGCACTGGCACCTGGTGCCCCGTTTCGCCACGGACCCCCTGTGGCCCCGCCCCATCTGGAGCGAGCCCCATGGGGAAACCCTGCTCGCACCGGATGAGTACGCCGGGCGGATCGCGCTGATCCGGGACAGGCTCGGTCTCTAGGCCCATGAAAGACTATCTCGGCGCGCACATGTCCATTGCCGGCGGGATCCACAAGGCCCCGGCCCGGGGAACCCGGGTCGGCTGCGGCGTGATCCAGGTCTTCACCCAGAACTCCAACCAGTGGCGGGGGAAAATGCCCACCGACGGGGAGGCGGCCCTGTTCCGCGAGCAGTGGGAAGCCGCGGGCCTGCACGAGATCGTCGCCCATGACATCTACCTCATCAACCTGGCGGCCCCGCCGGGCGAGACCCGGGACAAGAGCTTCGCGGCCTTCCGGGAGGAGATGGAGCGCTGCGCCCGCCTCGGCATCGGCATGATCGTTATGCACCCGGGCGCCCACCTGGGCGACGGGGAAGAGACCGGCATCCGGCGCATCTGCGAGGCATTCGACCGCCTGATCCCCGCGGTTCCCGAGTTCGCCGGCGTGATCCTGCTGGAAACCACCGCGGGCCAGGGCACCAGCCTGGGCCACACCTTCGAGCACCTGGCTGCCATCATCGCCGGGACCGCGTTTCCCGACCGCTTCGCAGTCTGTTTCGACACCTGCCACGCCTTTGCCGCCGGCTACGACTTCACCACCGGCGAAGGGTACCGGCGCGTCTTCGCCGAGTTCGATCGGCTGGTCGGCCTGGACCGTCTCCGGTGCTTCCACCTGAACGATTCCCGGAAGGGACTCAACTCCCGGGTGGACCGGCACGAGCATATCGGCCGGGGGATGCTGGGGCTGGAGCCGTTCCGGCTCCTCATGAACGATGGCCGCTTCACGACGGTGCCCAAGATTCTCGAAACGCCCAAAGGGGATGACGACGAGTTCGACGTCATGAACCTGAACACGCTCCGGGGATTGGCCCGCCGGCACACGACAAAGGAAAGAACCGAACCATGCCCGAACTGATCGTAACCGACGCCGCCTGTACCCGCTGCGGCGCCTGCGTCTCCGTCTGCCCTCTCCGCATCGTCGAGCTGCCCGAGGAAAACCTGCCGTCCCGCTTCACCGAAGAGGGAGCCGGGCGCTGCATCATCTGTGGCCACTGCGAGGCGGTCTGCCCCACGGCAGCACTGGTCGTGGACGATCCGCGCCTGGACCCGGCCGTCTACCCGCCGCCGATGGCTCCCCTTGCCCCGGAAGAGCTCGATGCGTACCTGCGGATGCGGCGGTCGATCCGCCATTTCCGGCCGGAGCCTGTCCCCCGGGAAGCCATCGAGGGGTTGCTGGACGTGGTCCGCTACGCCCCCACCGGCAGCAACGGCCAGCGGGTCAGGTGGCTGATCATCCACGATACCGCCGAGGTGCGGCGGCTGACCGGGCTGGTGGTGGACTGGCTCCGCTCCCAGCAGGAGGGCGACACCCCCCTGAGCCGGCACTTCAACATTGCCGCCATGATCCGCTCCTGGCGCAAGGGGAACGACCCCATCTGCCGCAACGCCCCGCACCTGGCCATTGCCTACACCGACCGGCGCCATCCCACGGTAGCGGTGGATGCCGTCATTGCCGCAACCCACCTGGACATCCTGGCACCCGCCCACGGGGTGGGCACCTGCTGGGCCGGCTTCTTTCAGATGGCCGCCGAGGCATGGGAGCCCCTGCAGCGGGCCCTCGCCCTCCCCGAGGGGCACCACGCCGGCTACACCCTCCTGCTGGGCTACCCGGCCGTTTCCTATCGCCGCCCTCCCCGGCGCAACCGGCTGGCCGTGGATTGGCGCTGAGAACGCGAGGAGAGGTATTCCATGAAAGTACTCGCCTCCGAACTGGCCTATTTCCTGAGGGGCCGCGCCAGGCAGAACCTGAAGGTCCTGCTCCTGTACTGCACCTTCCTCTTTGCCTTGCTTCTGACCTACGCGTCCATCTTCCGCTACCTGATGTGGCACCTCGAAGGGCGCGAATACTCCTTCATGGCAGGGATTTACTGGACTGTCACGGTGATGACCACCCTGGGGTTCGGCGACATTACCTTCCAGAGCGATGCCGGGTACCTGTTCGCCTCAATCGTCACCATTTCGGGGGTGATCTTTCTCCTGATCATCCTCCCCTTCGGCTTTGTCAGCATGTTTCTGGCCCCCTGGATCGAACGGCGCCTCCGCTACCGACCCACCATCGAGCTGCCGGACGACACCAGGGGGCACATCCTCATCTTCGGCATCGACCCCATCACCCGGACCCTGATCCGCAAGCTGGAGAGCCGCAATCTCCTCTTCGTCGTGGTAACGGACAACTACGAACAGGCCCTGCACCTGGAAGAACAGGAGGGATTCAAGGTGGTCTTCGGCTCGCCCACCGATGCCCACGTCCTGACCGGCCTACGGGTGGCAGCGGCCCGGAGCATCATCGCCAACCTGAGCGACCCGGACAATGCCAACCTGTGCCTCACTGTCCGCTCCCTCTGCCAGACACCCATCATTGCCGTGGCCAATGAGCCGGTGCACGGGGAACTGCTCCGGCTGGCCGGTGCGAACCAGGTCATCCCCCTGACCAGAATCCTCGGCCGCTACCTGGGCATCCGGGCCACCACCTGCGGTGCGCTGGCCCATATCCTCGACTCCTTCGGCAACCTGCAGATCGCCGAACTGGCCGTCCACGGCACCCCCTTCGCCGGCAAAACCATCGGAGAATCGGGGATTCGCCAGCGGACGGGGCTTTCAATCATCGGCGTCTGGGAGCGGGGCAGCCTCACCACCCCGCAGCGGGATACGGTCCTGACCGAACAGTCGCTCCTGGTGCTGGCCGGCACCAAGAGCCAGTTGGCCACCCTGGAATACCTGATTGGCGAGGCGCCGGAAGACGAACTGATCTTCATCATCGGCCACGGTCGCATCGGCTGTGCCGCCGCAGCCTTCCTCGACCGCAAGCCGGTTCCCTTCATCCTGATCGACCGCCAGGAGAGCCCCGTTTGCAACGATCACGCCGTGGTCTACGGCGACGCCACCGTTGGCCAGACCCTCAGGCAGGCGGGCATCGACCGCGCCAGCGGCATCATCGTCACCACCAATGACGACAGCACCAACATCTTCCTCACCCTGGCCTGCCGGCACCTCCACTCCCACACCCGCATCGTGGCCCGCGCCAACAGCGAAGAGAACGTTGACCAGCTCTACGCGGCCGGCGCCGACTTCGTCGTCTCCAATGCGTCCGTGGGAGCCAACATCCTGGGCAACCTGCTGGAGCACAAGGAATCGGCCTTTCTCTCCGAGGGGATGGCCGTCTTCCGGCGAGCGCTCCCCCCCGGCATGGCCGGAAAGAGCATCGCCGACAGCCGGCTACGCCCCCTCACCGGCTGCTCCATCGTGGCCATTGAGGCTATCGGCAAGACCGACATCCTCATTTCGCCGCCACCGGAGACCATCCTCGAAGAAGGAGTCAGACTCATCCTGATCGGCACGTCGGAACAGGAAAAGGCCTTCGACAAAACCACCGCCGACTGATCACCCCCCGCAACGCGCAAACGCCCCGCTGTGGAACCTGGAAACCCCTTCTTCCGGATCTGCTCCGCTCCAGAATCCGCCTGAAGCACTACAGTCTCCGTACTGAGCAGACGTATATCGAATGGGCGAAGTGCTACATCCTCTTTCACAGCAAGCACCACCCCGCCGGGACGGGAAAAGGGCGCCTGCGGGTCAAGAATGTGGATTTCGAGCGGCGCAACATCATCGTCCGGGAGGAGAAGTGGGCCAAGGACCGGGTCACGATGCTCCCCCGGCCGGTTGCGTTGCCGCTGCGGGAACACCTGACGGCGGTCAAGCGGCTCCATGGCGAGGAGCTCCTGGGCCACAAGGACGTGCAGACGACGATGATTTACACCCCATGTGCTGAACCGGGGCGGCAAAGGGGTGGAAAGTCCGCTGGACCGGTTGTAATATTGTGGGGCTCACGAAGAACTCTGACCGGTACGGAGGGACGGCCATGAAGGAAAAAATAGACATCATTCCCGGCGACATCACGAAGTTGGCGGTGGACGCCATTGTGAACGCGGCCAACAATTCGCTCCTGGGCGGGGGCGGAGTGGACGGGGCCATCCATCGGGTCGCGGGGCCGGAGCTGCTGGCGGAGTGCCGGACCCTGAACGGCTGCGCCACCGGGGATGCCAAAATAACCGCGGGGTACCGACTGCCGGCGAAGCACGTGATCCACACGGTGGGGCCGGTGTGGCACGGCGGCGCCAAGGGGGAGCCGGAGCTGCTTCGGAGCTGCTACCGCCGCTCGTTCGAGGTGGCCCACGGGGCCGGTCTCAGGTCCATCGCCTTCCCGGCCATCAGTTGCGGGGTCTACGGCTACCCCCTGGATGAGGCGTGCTCCATCGCCCTGGAAGAGACGAAGGCGGCCCTGGAGCGCTACCCGGAGCTGGAGCGGGTGATCTTCACCCCCTTCGGCGCGGAGGCGGAGGCGGCCTACCGGGCTGCCCTCGCACGGGTGTTCGGCCCATGAAGGCGGTGATCCAGCGGGTGAGCGAGGCCCGGGTGGACGTGGACGGGGCAACGGTGGGAGCCATCGGCCGGGGGATTCTGGTTCTTCTCGGGGTGGAGAAGGGGGATACGGAGCGGGACGCGGCCTGGCTGGCGGAGAAGATGGCGGGGCTGCGCATCTTCGAGGACGACGCAGGCAAGATGAATCTGTCGGTGCGGGAGGTGGAGGGATCGATCCTTGCCGTGTCCCAGTTCACCCTGGCGGGAAACTGCGCCAAGGGAAGGCGCCCGTCCTTCGACACGGCGGCCCCGCCGGATGAGGGAAAGCGGCTCTATGACCGGTTCGTCGATTTTATCCGGGAAACCGGCATCCCCACCGCCACCGGCATTTTCCAGGCGGACATGAAGGTGCACCTGGTAAACGACGGTCCGGTGACCTTCATCCTGGACACCAAAAGCCGGAGTTCCTCCACGTGATACCGGGAACGCAAATCGGACGGAGCGCGGCGCAGCTCTCCCGGCAGGGGGCCATCGTCCCTTTTTTTCTTCATGAAGACGATCACCCTGTGGTATACCATACGCCGTCCGAGTGTCCATCCCCGTCGGCCCTGGAGCCCCCGTGGAACTGAAAGCCGTCCTCGACAACCTTTACGCATCCCGCTCTCCCCGCCACCTGGCGAACGATCCCCTTTCCTTCTGCCACCGCTACGCCTCCCCGGCGGACCGGGAGATCGCGGGACTTCTGGCGTCATGCCTTGCCTACGGCAACGTGAAGATCATCCTCAGGAACCTGGCAACAGTCTTCGGGGCAGTGGGGCCGTCACCCCGGCGGTTCGTGGAGGAGTTCGAGCCGGAGGTCGGGATGCGGCTCTTTGCCGGCTTCAAGCACCGCTTCAACGACGGCCGTGACCTCTGCGCCCTTTTCCTGGCTGCCCGGACCATGATCGAGGAGGCCGACACCATCGGCGACTTCTTCCTGGGGTGCCACGACCCGGAGGCCGAAGACATCACCCCCTCCCTCACGGAGTTCAGCTCAGCGATCCTCGCCTTCGACTATTCCCCCGTCTTCGGCACCGCCGCCATCCCGGCCGATTCGGCCTTCCGTTTCTTCTTCCCCTCCCCGGCCTCGGGCAGTGCCTGCAAGCGGCTGTGCATGTTCCTGCGCTGGATGGTGCGTCCCGACGACGGCATCGACCTGGGACTCTGGAAGGAGGTCTCGCCGGCACGGCTCGTGATCCCGGTGGACACCCACATCCACCGCATCGCCCGCAACCTGGGGCTCACCGCCCGGCGGCAGGCCGACTGGCGCACAGCCCGGGAGATCACGGCAGCGCTGCGGCGCCTCGATCCCGACGATCCGGTGAAGTACGACTTTTCCCTCTGCCACCTGGGAATCTCCGAGGGGTGCGACGGCACGGTGACCCCGCTTTGCGAGGCATGCCCGGTGGTAAAATGCTGCGCCGGAGACCTGTCATGAGCGGCACGCCCACGGTCATGCTCGCCTCCTTCGATGCCGAGCGGCACACGGCCTCGTACCGGTTCGAGGAGTTCGTGGAGGCGGTGACGGCCCTGACCCCTGCCCAGGTCGTGCCGGCCCTGCGCCGGGTGGAAGAGATGGTGGCCGGCGGGCTCCACGCAGCGGGGTTCGTCAGTTATGAGGCGGCGCCCGGCCTGGACGAATCCCTGACGACCCGCGAACCGGCGCCGGACACCCCCCTGGTCTGGTTCGGCCTGTTCCGCCGCCGCGTCGGCTTTGCGCCCCGGTTCCCCGAACATGAGGAGGATGTGTCCCCCGGCTACGAGACCTCCCAGTGGAGCGCCACGCTCCAGCGGGAGCCCTACCTGGAGTCTGTCGGTCGGATCAGGCAGTACATAACGGCCGGCGACTGCTATCAGGTCAACTTCACCTTCCGCCAGCAGTTCCGCTTCTCGGGCGATCCCCAGGCCTGGTTCCACGATCTCTGCCGGGCCCAGCGGGCCCCGTTCTGCGCCGTTATCGACACGGGCCCGCTCCGGGTCCTCTCCACCTCGCCCGAACTGTTCTTCGACCTGCGCCAGGAGACCCTCACCTGCCGCCCCATGAAGGGGACCGCCCGCAGGGGACGCTGGCGGGCCGAAGACGAGGAGTTGCGCGCGGGCCTTGCCGCCAGCGAGAAGGAGCGGGCCGAGAACCTGATGATCGTCGACCTGCTGCGCAACGACATGGGGATGGTGGCGGAAACGGGTTCGGTGCGGGTGGAGTCGCTCTTTGACGTGGAGAGCCTCGAAACGCTCCACCAGATGACCTCCACCATCACGGCCCGGCCACGGGCCGGGGTCGGCCTCGCCGAGCTCTTCGGGGCGCTCTTTCCCTGCGGCTCGGTGACCGGAGCGCCCAAGCGGCGGAGCATGAATATCATCCGGGAGTTGGAGGACTCGCCCCGGGGGATCTACACCGGCGCCATCGGCTATGTCTCACCGGCCGCCCAGGGGGCTCCTACTCCCTTTGAGGCGACGTTCAGCGTGGCCATCAGGACCGCGGTCCTCGACGCGGCATCGGGTCAAGGCCAACTGGGCATCGGCAGCGGTGTGACCATCGGCTCGACCCCATCGTCGGAATACGACGAATGTCTGGCAAAAAGCCGCTTTGCACAGATGCGTATCCCCGATTTCCAGTTGGTGGAGACACTGCTCCACGAGGAAGGAGCGGGATTTTTCCTGCTGGAACGCCACCTGGCGCGACTCTATCGATCAGCCGCCCATTTCGGGATCCCGCTCCGGCTCGGCAGCCTTCAGCAGGTCCTGACCCGTCGGGCAGCGCTCATGGAGGGCCGGCAAAGGGTACGCGTCCTGGTGAACCGGCGGGGGGCGTTCACCATCCAGGAATCGCCGCTGGCCGAAGCATCCTGCCCGGAACCGGCCCCTGTCTGCTTTGCGGCCACGGCAGTTGACCCGGCCGATCAGTTCCTCTACCACAAGACCACCTACCGCCCTCTCTACCGGCACGAGCTGGCAGCGGCGCCCCACTGCGCAGACGTCATCTTCGTGAACAGGCACGGTGAAGTGACCGAGGGAACCACGGCCAACCTGGCCGCCCGCATCGACGGGGAGATGGTCACCCCTCCCCTTGCCGCCGGCATCCTGCCCGGCACCTTCCGGGAGGAGCTTCTGGCCGAGGGGGCCATCCGCGAACGGTCCATCTCGCGGGAGGAGCTCGAGCACTGCCGGGAAATCTATCTCATCAACTCGGTCCGCCGCTGGCGGCCGGTTTCTCTCCTCCCCTGACCGCGACGCACCGGGCTCCGTGAGGCAACAAAAAAAGGGGAACGCATCCATCGATGCCGTTCCCCCGTACCTGTCCGGTCGTGCTCCCCGCCTACTCCGCGGCCGGAGGCGTGCCCCCCCCGCCGTCAGCCGGATTCTTTTTGCGACGGGGCCGGCGCCGTTTCTTCTTCTCCCCTTCCGGCTCCTTCTTCTCGGCCTCCGGGTGCTTCCTGCCGTGACGGGTGGGACCCTTGGCCCGGGTCTCCTGGCCCTTGGGCCGCGGCTTCACCCGCTTGAAATCATGCACGAAGAGCTCGTCTTCGGCCCACTCCACCGGGATCTTGTCCTTGATGTACTCGTGGATCGCCTCCAGATGGAACGCACCGTCCTCGTCGGCCATGGAAATCGCTTTCCCCTCGGCGCCGGCCCGGGCGGTGCGGCCGATGCGGTGGACGTAGTCCTCCGCGTCCTGGGGGAGATCGTAGTTGATGACGTGGGAGACCCCGTCGATGTGGAGCCCCCGCGAGGCCACATCGGTGGCGATCAGGATCGGCAGTGTGCCGTCCTTGAAATCTTCCAGTATTTTCAGTCGCTTGCGCTGTTCCACGTCGCCGGAGATGACCCGGCAGGGGAAATCGTTGGCGTTGAGCCGCTCATCCAGGAACTCCGCTTCACGCTTGGTGTTGACGAAAATCATGGTCCGCGCCATCCCTTCTCTGCGCAAGAGCCCCAGCAGCAGCGGAAACTTCTCCTTCCGTCCCACGTGGTAGAGGACCTGCTCCACCCGCTCGGCCGTCATCTGTTCGGGGGTGACCGCCACCTTCTCGGGGACGTTCATGAACTCGTAGGCAAGCTCCATCACGCGCTGGTTCAGGGTGGCGGAGAACATCAGGTTCTGCCTCTTGTCGTAGGGGGGAAGGCGCCGGAGGATGAAACGGAGGTCGGCGATGAAGCCCATGTCGAACATCCGGTCCGCCTCGTCGATGACCAGCACCTCGATCTCCTTGAGCGAGTAAACCTTCTGCTTCAGGTAGTCGATGAGCCGTCCCGGCGTGCCGACCACCACGTCGGCCCCCTCCTTGAGGGCGTTTTTCTGCTTCATGTAGTCCACCCCGCCGTAGATGGCCTGGATGGTGAACCCGCAGTGGGCGCCGAGCACCTGGGCGTCCTTCTCGATCTGGACCACCAGCTCGCGGGTGGGGGCGAGGATCAGGGCGCGGGGATGGCGGCGCTCTCCTCCCCGCCCGGAACGGAGGAGCTTGGTAAAGAGGCTGATCAGGAAGGCCGCGGTCTTGCCGGTGCCGGTCTGGGCCTGGCCGGCCACATCCTTTCCCCCCAGCGAGAGGGGCAGGGTTTTTTCCTGAATGGGGGTGCAGTCGCTGAAGCCCGCGTCCGCCACCCCCTGCATAACCTGCTCGGGCAGGCTCAAGTCGGCAAATTTCATCTCATTGTTCCTTTTTTTCGTTATTTCAACCGTATAGCAATAACACAGCGCGGCGCGTTTCTCAAGCCGGAAGCGCAGTCTTCCTCGCGGACACGCTTTGTGCTATGGTACGCCCACTTTACCGCACCAAGGACAACCAATGCAGCGCATCATCCCCATCGAATCACCCTTTTTCCTCGTTCCGTCAGAGCTTGGCTCCCCCGCGGACTGGTCGGCCGTATTCGGCAACGACAACCCCCTGGCCCTGGAGATCGGCTGCGGCATCGGCGACTTCATCGCCCGGACCGCCCTCGATCACCCCACAACCAACTTTATCGCCATCGACTATTACAACAAGGGATGCCTCAAGACCTGCAGCCGGTTGGAGCGGCACGGTATCACCAACGTGCGGGTTGTGCGGGCCGAGGCCCGCCAGTTCATCGTGGAGCGGATTCCCAAGGGATCGCTGGCGGCGGTTTACATCAACTGCCCCGATCCGTGGCCCAAAAAGCGGCACCGCAAGCGCCGGCTCGTGAATCCGCAGTTCGTCCGGTTCATCCGGGACTACCTGGTGCCGGGGGGTGATTTCCATTTTACCACCGATTTCGACGACTACGGCGAGGACGTGGCCGACTTCATGCCCCGGCAGCCGGGCTACGCGAACATGCTGGCCCCTGACATCTTTCGGCACGAACTGGAAGGCTATCACCTCTCCAAGTACATGCAGAAGTTCATGGCCGAGGGAAAACAGATCTACTTCGTCCACTACCGCACGACGATGGAGGGGTGACGCGTGGCGCACGATGAGCACGACAGCCGCTACCTGACCGCAGAGCTTCCCGGCACGGGCGGCCTCTTCAAGGAAACGCCCGGGGATTTCCTGGTGGAGGAGATCCCCCTCTACCTCCCCTGCGGCGAAGGCGAGCATACCTATGCACTGATCGAAAAACAGGGCATCACCACCCTGGAGGCCCTCAGACGTCTCTGTCGCGCCACGGGCGCCCCCGAGCGGGACACGGGCTATGCCGGCATGAAGGATGCCAGGGGGATAACCCGGCAGACGGTTTCACTGCCGCGGGTGACACCGGCAGAGGTGATGGGGCTCGACATACCGGGCATCCGGATCCTGTCCGCGGAACGGCACAGGAACAAGCTGCGCCTGGGTCATCTGGCCGGCAACCGCTTCCTGATCCGGCTCCGGGAAACGGTCCCCGACGCGGCCGACCGGGCCCGGACCATCCTTGACGTTCTCACCCGGCGCGGGGTCCCCAACCGCTTCGGCGAACAGCGCTACGGCATCCAGGGAAACAACCACCTGGTGGGCCGGGCCATGCTGGCCGGCGACTGGCGCGGAGCCGTGGAGCTCCTGATGGGCGACCCGGCAAAGGTGGAGGGCGAACAGTGGCGGGCCGCCATCGAAGCCTACCGACAGGGCGACCTGGCAGGGAGTCTCGGCCTCTTTCCCGGCCACTGCCGGACCGAGCGGGACGTGCTCCAGCGCCTGGCAAAACGCCCGGACGACTTTGAGCGCGCCTTCCACGGGGTCCACCCCCGGCTCAAGAAGCTCTACCTCTCGGCCTGCCAGTCGGCCCTCTTCGACCGGGTTCTGGAGGCCCGGCTCCAGGCCATCGACCACGTGATGGAGGGGGACCTGGCCTGGAAACACGATAACGGCGCCTGCTTCCTGGTGATCGATGCCAAGGCCGAGGCACCCCGGGCCGAGCGATTCGAGATATCCCCCACCGGCCCCCTCTTCGGCTGCCGCATGACCTCTCCCGAAGGGGAACCGGCGGAACGGGAAAAGGGCATCCTCGATGCGGCGGGACTCACGCCGGCAAATTTCAACCTGGCCGGCGGGCTGCGGATGGAGGGTGAACGCCGCCCCCTGAGGGTTCCCCTGGAGGGACCCGAGCTATCCTGCGAGGAGGAAGACCTGGTGCTCCGGTTCTCGCTGCCCCGGGGAAGCTATGCCACGGCAGTGCTGCGGGAGGTCATGAAGCGCCCGGGAAACGGCGCCTGACAGGAGACCTTTTAATGATACAATGCACTGTGATGCGCGCGGCCGGCCACAGCCCGCGCCCGGGAGGGCACAGCCCATGAACGATCCGCAAAAACCTTGCGACGTAAATTTCTTCCGTCCGAGAAAAGGCTACATGACCGGCGAGGTGGCCATCATCGCTGCCGTGCTGGTGGGGTGGGCCGTGGTCAACTTCGGCTTCCAGGGCCTACTGGCGCTCCTGGCCCAGTCGCCCGACGGCGAAGGGATTCTCACGAGGCTCACCTTTCTGTCATTTCCCTGGCACTTCTGGTTCACGGGCCAGTTCCTTCCCCTCTGGTTCATCATCCTCTGCGTCCTCTTCAACATCTATATTGACCGGCACACCGAGCAGCACAGCCGCAGGAGGGACCGCAGCCATGACTGACGCGAACCTCGTACCCCTCCTCATCGTGACGGCTGCCCTGGCCACCTTCATCATCACCGGGCTGCGGGCACGGGCGCGGGAAGCGGGAGACTACGGCTTCGGCGGCCGCTACATCGGCCGGATCGGCGGCGGCGCGGCCATTGCCAGCAACTGGATGAGCGCGGCCAGCTTCCTGGGCATGGGCGGACTCCTCTACCTCCAGGGCTACTACGCGCTTGCGTACGTCATCGGCTGGACCGGCGGCTACGTGCTGCTGCTGGTCCTCATGGCCGGCCAGATCCGCCGCTTCGGCAAGTACACGGCCCCGGACTTCGTGGGCGACCGGTATGCGTCGCCAGGCGCGCGTCTCATATCGGCGGCCATTTCCATTACCATTTCGGTGATCTACTGCACGGCTCAGTTCAAGGGGATCGGCATGCTCTTCGGCTGGCTCTTCGGCACCGACTACCGGACCGGAGTCATTCTGGGCGCCACCGTGGCGGTGGGGTACGTGATCCTTTCGGGGATGCTGGGGGTGGCCCGCAACCAACAGCTCCAGTACACCCTGCTCATCGTCTCGTTCATCCTCCCCCTCATGGCCCTGGCCCATAAGCTCGGCTACTTCTGGGTGCTCCCCCAGTTCGGTTACGGGGTCGCCATCCAGGACCTCAAGAACGAGTTCGGCGTCAACTTCGCGGCCCCCTTCGCCTCGGCCGGCCCCTTCCAGTGGGTGGCCCTCTGCTTCACCCTCATGGTGGGCACCGCCGGCCTTCCCCACGTTCTGTCGCGCTTCTACGTGGTCCCCAATATTCGCGACGCCCGCTGGAGCCTGGTCTGGGGCCTGTTCTTCATCGCGCTCATCTACTGGTCGGCTCCCGCCTACGCCGTCTTCGCCCGGCTGCTGGAGGCCCGCTCCGGCATGGTTCCACCGCCGGTGGCCGCCGACAAGATGGCCGACATCATCGTGATCAAGACCGCGGTCATGGGAGGGCTTCCCCCCTGGATGATCGGCATCCTGGCCGCAGGTGCCATGAGCGCCGCCTTTTTCACCGTGGCGGGGCTCCTCATCACCGGCGCGGCATCCCTTTCCCACGACATCTATTACCGCCTCATCAACCCCCGTGCCTCCGAGGGGTCCAAGATGGTCCTGGCAAAGGGGGCGGTGGTGGCCCTTGCGGCGATCGTCGCGGTCATCGCCCTGAACCCGCCCGGGCTCATCGCCGAGATCACGGCTGTCGCCTTTGCCCTGGCCGGCAACACGATCTTCCCCGCCTTTCTCCTGGGAATCTGGTGGAGCCGCGCCAACCGCCACGGCGTCATCGCCGGGATGCTGACCGGCGTCCTCGTCACCTTTTCCACCCCCCTGTTCGGCGGCCTGGTGCCGACGGTGGCGAAGGTCTTCCCCCTCACCTCATCGGCCCTGATCGGCGCACCGCTGGTGATAGGCGTCATGATTGTCGTGTCGCTGCTCACGCCGCCCCCCCCTGAAGCGGTACGACGCTTCCTGGCCGAGCAGGTTCACGGCCACATGGACTGACATACGGAACAAGGAGATGCCATGTCGCTCTTTCTCGCGGTAAAGAATGACGATATCCTTAACCGTCGGGGAACCGCGGATTTTCTGGAAGGGATTCGCCGCGACCTCTTTAGGAGACTCAGGAGCCTCCCGCCCGGCGACGAATGCCGTCTGCTCACGGGGATAACCCAGTCCCTCGGCGCGGAACTCGCCTTTGAGGAGGCCTTTGACCAAGCCTTTCCCCGCCTGCTGGCAGAGACGGAAACCGCCACCGATGTGAACGGCCTCGCCGAACTCCAGCGGCAACTAACGGAAAAGGCAGCCGATTACTTTCACCAACGCGGCTCGGTGCCCGCCTTCGACATCCTCTGCACCACCCTGACGGACTACCTGACGCGAGGGGCGCTTCGGCTCGCCTTCCGCTGGATGGAAGAACACGGTCCGGCCGCTCCGGCCGTCGCCTGGGCCTGGCTCGCCCTGGGCGCCCTGGGGCGCGGCGAAGCAGGGCTCTCGGGAGATGCAGACTTTGCCGTCATCCATGACGGCGAATCACCCGAAGAAACCTCGTTCTTCGTGGGACTGGCCGGGCGGACCGCCGGCATCCTGGAGCGCCTCGGCCTTACCAGCCCCGGCGGCGTCACCCCGGTCGGCGCAGCCTGGCGGGGGAGCATGGCCGACTGGCGCAAACGGATCACCAGCCGGGTCACCGAAGGGGACGGCGGCCTGGGGTGGCTGATCGGGCTCGCCGACCTGCGCTGCGTTGCCGGCGACTCCACCCTGGCCGCCAGCATGAACAACCTGGTCCGGTCCATGCTCGCCTTTCACGGGGACCAGTTCCGGGAAACGGCCCGGCACATATCCATGATGCCTTCGGGATTCGACTTCTTCGGCAGGTTCAGAACGGAGCGGATCGGCGAGTCGCGGGGGATGTTCAACCTGGGCTACTACGGCATTTCCCCCCTGGTGGCCAACGTCAGGGTCCTGGCGGTCCACGCGGAGATACCGGAAACGGGCACCATCGAGCGCATCCGGGCACTGCTCCGGGAGGGGCACATGGATGTGGAGCTGGCCGAGCGGCTGCTGCGCGCCTGCCATTCCTTCGGCCGGAAACGCGGCGGCATGGGCGGCGAGGCTTCCGGCGCTTACGTGGATACGGCGGGACTGGCCGAGCAGGAAGAGGATGAGCTCAAGGCGGGCATCGAAGCGGTGGGGAACCTCCAGCGGCTGGTCTACACCACCATTGCCGGACAGGGATAGGCACGATGCGGATCTCTCTTTCCACCGGCACGCTCTTCACCTTTCCTCTGGGGAAAGTCATGCGGATCGCCCGGGAGGCGGGATTCGACGGCGTCGAACTCATCATCAACCAGGACTTTCAGAAGGTCAACTGCCGCAAGCTCATTGAAGAGCTGACCGAAATCCTTCCCATCAACTCCATCCACGCTCCCTTCATGCCCCTTGACGGGTGGGGCGGCCCCGTCGACTCCCTGGAGCGCTGCGTGGAGTTGGCGGCGGGCGCGGGAATACCGCTCGTCAATTTCCATCCCCCCTCGTGGATGGGATGCGAGATCGGTTTCTGGCGCTGGCTCTACCGGGTGATGGATTTCCAGAAGGAGGTGGGGCGAGAAACTGTCATCGTGACCCTGGAAAACATGCCGTGGGTGGGAACCCGCTTCCGGGTGAACCCGCACATCCTCTCGAGCACCGAGAAACTGATCGAATTCATCCAGGAGCGCAATCTCTACATGACCTTCGACACCACCCACATGGGATCGGGCAAGGCCAACTTCATCAACGACTTCTACCACTGCTACAACTCGGGCCGCATCAGGAACATTCACTTCTCCGACTATGGCCACGGCCGGGAACACCTGGTCCCCGGCCGCGGCATCCTGCCGCTCACCCGCTTCCTCAACCACCTGAGGAGCACCGACTACGCCGAGACGCTCACCCTGGAACTCTCGCCGGAGGAGTTCCCACGGGACGAACGGATCATCATTGGAAGCCTCAGGGAAATCCTCCAGTACCTCCGCCGTGAAACCTCCCCCGCTTGAACCTGCCTGATCCAGGCAATCACCGGGAAAATCCGCAGGGCAAGGACATATTTTGTCGATCGCGCAGGTCGAACGACCAGGGACGCCGTGGGACACGAACCGGTCGGACCATGGCTACCCCTTGACAATGTAGACCGAGCAGGAGGCGGTCTTGACCACCTTGTGGGAGACGCTGCCCAGCAACTGCCGCTTCAGGAACCCCTTGCCCGAACTGCCGAGCACGATCACATCGATCTGCTCCTTGTCGGCGAATGTGACGAGTTCTTCCGCCGGTTCACCATACACCACCCGGATCTCAAGGGGGATGTCCGCCTCCCGGGCATTCTTTTCTATCACATAGAACACCCGTTGCCGAAGCTCTTCCCAATCGGGCGTTTCCGTGATGGGAGGAGGAGGAACGAAGTCGGTGAACGTGCTGCGGGGGGCGTTGGGCAAAACAAGCATGGCGTAAATCTTGCTTTTAAACTGGCTTGGATTGCCCGCCGCCATCCTGACCGCCTCCTCGGCCGCCTTGTCCGACAGGGGAGAGCCGTCGATGGCCACGAGAATCTTCTTGCGCAGATGGAGCATTGCCTCCTCCTGAAAATAAAACAACCTGAAGCGGCTCAGCAACCTGTCACCGCCGTGGAAAAACAATCGTCCAGCGTTGAGTTGCCGGCAAGAACCCGCATGGTTCCTGTGGCCATGCCGTGATCCGACTATAGGGAAAATATTCCGCCTTGACAATTATAAAACAATATTCTATCGTTTCTGGGATTATTTTCCAGTGAGTTCAGGCTTTCGTGTGAAGAGTCGGATGTCATGCCCGGATTGATTGTCTTGACTTCCGTACGTTTCCGACTTAAGTTGATACGTTCATCTTTTCATGAGAAGAGGGATTAAGATGGCGAAGAAGGACAAATCCGAATACATCATCCAGGCAGTCGATCACGCCCTTGATCTTCTGGAACAGTTCCACGACGATGTGGACGAGCTGGGCGTGACCGAACTGTCAAAACGTCTGAAACTGCACAAGAACAATGTATTCCGGCTCCTGGCAACCCTGGAGTCGCGGGGATATATCGAGCAGAACAAGGTTACGGAGAATTACAGGCTCGGCCTCAAGACGCTTGAACTGGGCCAGACCTTCATCCGGCAGATGGGTCTGCTGCGCCAGTCGCGGCCAATACTTGAATGGCTCGTCAACCAGTGCAACGAAACCGCCTATGTGGCCATCCTCAAGGACCAGAGCATCGTGTATCTGGATGTGGTGGAAACCGACCTGACGGTGCGGGTCGTCCCCCGGGTCGGTTCCCGCCTCCCCGCCTACTGCACGGCGGCCGGCAAGGTCCAGATCGCCTGGATGAACGACGAGGAACTGGACAGCTTCTTCCCCCAGCGCGACCTGAAGGCCCTCACCCCCAACACCATCACTGACCGGGAAATCCTCAGGAAGCACCTCAGGGAGGTGGTTGAGCAGGGGTATGCAGTGGACAATGAAGAACTCGACATCGGTGTGCGCTGCGTTGGCGCTCCGATCCGCGATTACACCCGGCGGATCATCGGTGCGGTGAGCCTTTCGGGGCCCTCCATGCGCTTTACCGACGAGCGGCTGGACAAGGAATTGATACCTCTGGTCAAAAAGGCTGCCGACGAGATATCCATGAAGCTCGGCTTCCATCGGTAACAAAAAGCCCCCGCAAACCGGGGGCTTTTTTCATGGGAACCGTTTCGCCCAGATCTCCTCGACCCGTCGCTCCAACTCCTCGGGGGTGCCGTTGTTGTCGATGACCACCTGCCCCCTTGCGGCCTTCTCCTCCATGGACATCTGGGCGGCCAGCCGCTGCTCGGCCTCCGAGCGACTCAGACCATCCCGCGCCATCACACGCCGAACCTGTGTTTCCCGGTCCACATACACCACCCAGACCTCGTCGACCCGATCGGTTGCGCCAGCTTCGACCAAGAGCGCGGCCATGTACACGGCAACCGGCGCGCCGGACCGGCGCAGTTCGGCAAGACGCTGCTCGGCAAGCGCCCTGATGGCCGGGTGCATTATCGCCTCCAGCCGCTTGCGGGCAGAGGAATCGGCAAAAATGATGCTGCCGAGAGCCTTCCGGTCGATGGTGCCGTCAGGCAGCAGGACCCCCCCGCCGAAGGTGTCCACAATGGCCCGATGGGCGGGCACCCCCGGCATGACCGCCTCGCGGGCCAGTTGATCCGCATCGATCACCACCGCGCCGAGCCGCTCCAGAATCCGCGATACCGTACTTTTTCCCGAAGCGATTCCACCGGTAAGTCCGATTATGTTCATGGCTGGTCCAAATCTCCCTGGTCAGGAACCATTTCACAGTCGGTCGCCGGTGTCAACGGCAATTGGAGGAAGGACGGCGTGAGGCGCAGCCCCCGCCTGCCTCAGGTTGAAGCGACAATGGCCCCGTCCTCGATCCGGAAGACCGTTGCGCCCAGGTCCTCGTCCACCAGGAAGACCTTGGCGCCAATGGATATCACGACCCCCACCAGGGCCTCTCGCTCCACAACGACCTGGGCCCCGGCCACCTGTTCCAGGCGCTTCTGGAGACGTTTCTTTTCTCCCGTGAGCTCCGAAATGACCGCCTGAAGCTTGTCCCTGGCCTCACTGGTACGCGCGAGCTGTTCCGGCTGAGCCGACGGCAGCGAGGCATAGTAATCGAGATTCTTGGCAAGCTCGTCCATCTCCCGCTCTTTTTCCTGAAGCTTGAGGCGCACCGTTGAAAAACGCTCCCGCACGTGGGGGTCGACTCCTACGCTCACGGCCGTATGCACGCCGGCCAGCGAACCGAGGGTAACCGCACGGACCAGGTTGACGGCCTGGCAACTGCCGCCAATGACGTGTCCCTTGCTCCCTCCGTCATGCCCCACAACAATCCGGTTGCCCGCCACCAGTTCGCTCTGCATGCAGAACTCCCGCACCATGATACCGTCGCCCGCCTCGACGATGACGTGCTCGACAAACTGGGCCGTAACGCACCCCCCGGCCTTTATCCACACCGGGTCCCTTCCGGCTGCCGCCGACGAGGCGCGAGTTTCCCCCTGGCCGAGGACACCGCCACGGACCTCGACATTGCCGCCGGCTTCAATCCTTGACGCCTCCACCACACCACCGATGAAGATGTCGCCGCTGGCCTTGACGGTCATTCCCGCCACCACGTCTCCGGCAATATCGATGGTTCCGTTGAAATCCAGGTTACCGACGGAAAGGTCGACGAGCTTCAACCGGAGCACTGGCTCAACAGTAATGCCGTTGGCAACCAGAACGGGCTGGCCGTCCACGGCGGCCACGAGAAGGTTGGGGTCCTCCGCATCAAAGGCCGTTCCCGGGAGGTTCGGGGCAAAGACCGCATCACGCGCCGGCGGCGGAGAAAGGATCTTTCCCATGACGCTCGTGCCGGCAACACCTTCCACGGGCGGGATCCGGCGCATGAGGGGATCGCCGGCACGTACGCTGAGGATCTGCCCCAGGTTCCGGTAGTCGACCGTATCATCATCGAGGAGCTGGGGCTGACGGTCGCGGATCTCGGTGACGAAGCTCACCAGTTCGCCATCGGTGCCCGGCCGGGGCGGTATTCCCTGCGCCACCAGGACATCCGAGGCCGCACCGGCGGCAACGGCGCGATTGATGGCCTCTTCGTCAACACCGAAGACGACCCCCTTTTCCCTCAGTGCCTGCCTGACCTGTTCCGCGGCGACCGCCTTGCCGCCGTACGCGGGAATGATCGTCAGACGTGCTTCCAGATTGTCAGGGGTGCACGTGATGGTGAAAGAACCATTGCGACGCTCACCCAGGTCGAAGGTGAACGGCTGGGTGGCGGCGTTGTAACGCTTCAGCAACTCCACCAGGGCGTGCTCGTAGAGATAGAGATCGGCAAACCCCGCCAAGGCGAGGGCCTGTTTGATCCAGGAAAGATTGATGGGCGGCTTTTCACCGGTCGGCACAAAACTCGCGCTGAGCTTGTGCTCTCCATTGTCGAGCCGAAAGGTGAGGCCGACGCTTGCGTCTTGTATCTCCCCGACCATGGCACACCTCCGTGGCGCAAAGATACCTTCTTTGTATACATATCGACAAAGCGCACCGATTCTTGAGATAAAAACTCTTGAATCATCAGAGCAAGAGGCTGCCGTTGCTCAGCAGGGCGGTTTCGGCACCGGTTTCCGAGACAAGGGTGAGGGTGGGACGATAAAAGACGTAGTCTTCATGAAACGGCGTCTGCACGGTGCCGCCGAAACCGGAATTGTCACCCAGTGCGATATGAATGGTGCCGAGGATCTTCTCGGCTTCAAGGACGTTGTCCGGCCGGGTTGCCCGGTCATTGGTCCCGATGCCCAACTCGGCGATGTTCCGGTTCCGGTCGCTCTCGGCGAATTTCCGTTCCAGCGCTGCCCGCAGGGGATCGTCGCCTCGTACGTCCACGACAGCGCCGGCCCTGACCACCAGCTCGACCGGAGAGTCGAGCCGGCGCGTGGGCCCCCATTCGAGCACCATGATTCCTTCGCTCGTCCCCTCCAGCGGGGCCAGGTACACCTCCCCCGCAGGGAGGTTGCCAAAACTTCCCGGTGCGGCAAGAAGCCCATCGTCCCCCTTGGCAACCCGCCCCCCCTTGTCGAAACGCATACGCGTGCCGTTCGGGGTTTCCACCCGCAGGGCGGTCGCACCATTAACCGCATCGGCGACCCGCCGGGTCCGTTCGGCCAACTGGCGCCAATCAACCCGCATGGAGGAAAAGAACATGTCAGGATCGAAGTGGGGAAGGCTGGCAAAGCGACCGCCAACCGCATTGACCAGATGACGGAACCGGGTATGACTCGTGGAATTGTTGGAGAGAGCGACCACCACCTGCGCGGCGGCATCACGGCTGGACAACACGATCCGGCGAGCCCGCTCCAGATCCTCCAGGGTCGCCTCCTTTGCCAGCAGGCGCGCAAGTAGCCCCCCTGCGGCCAGGGCATTTACCGCCGCATCGCCAAAGGCGGCACGCCAGAGGACTTCGGGCGGTTCGGCCCCGGACGCGGCAGTTGCGGGAAACGAGGCAAAACAGGCATTGCCGTACGAGGCATCGGCATAACGGCCAGCCTCTTCCGCCACAAACAGAAGATTCTGCCGGCGGGCGGCCTCGTCGGCCGAGAGTTCCTCGTCGGATCTTACCCTGTCACTGAAAACAAGAATCCGTTCTCCAGCCGTTACGCCCATATTAATTTCAAACAGCGATGCAAACGCCTCCCGATACATACAGTCCCTCCCTTCCCGGCCCGGCATTGCCGGGCCCTGTGCTGCCGCAACGGTCCTCCCCCGGTGCCCCGACGCCCCAGGCGGCCCAAACTATAGCAAATGACAATCCCGCCCGGAAACAGCTTTTTAATTATTTTTTCCCTTGATTTATCAAAGGATGTTGTGTTAGATAGTGCATACTGTATACACTTTGCAAACCATTATTTGTTTTGTAAATTCAAAAAGTTAAGTATCGCTGACCATCTCTGCGAAGGTCTGAACGGAGGCGTACGTGGCACAGGTGGTTTTTTCCAGTTGGGGAAGAACAATCGTCGACAACCGCAAGGGGGGAGAAGCCCAGGACGTGAGCTTCCGCCTTCCGACCACTCTCGATGGCGAGCGGCAGATTGCCGCGTTCATGGGGTGGGACGGGATCATCCTTTACGATCTGAAGGTTGACGTGCCGGCCATGGCGGCCGAATATATGAAGCGCGTGCAGACCCAGTACTGTTGCGGTAAGTGCACCCCCGGGAAGAAGGGGACCAAGGTCCTTGCCGATGTTTTGGCGGCCATCATCGAGGGACGGGCCACGGAGGCAGACCTCGACACCGTCGACGATCTGGCGGACCTGCTCACCAACTGCAAGTGCACCCTCTGCCAAAGCTCAACCATCCCTGTTCTCGATGCCGTAAAGCACTTCCGGGAGGATTTCCTCGCCTATATCACCGGCATCCGAAAGCCCGCCAACGTGCACCGGTTCATCGACAAGTACACCGCCCCCTGCATGGACCGCTGTCCGGCCCATATCGACATTCCCGCCTACATCGAGGCAATCAAGGAATACCGGTTCGATGAATCGCTTGATATCATCCGCGACAACATGCCGCTGCCGTCGGTCTGCGGCAGGGTGTGCCCCCACCCCTGCGAGACCCACTGCCGCCGCAAGAACGTGGACGACTCGGTCAACATCATGGTGCTCAAGCGTTCCGCCTCCGACTACGAGTGGATGCACAACGCAGCTCCCCCCATGCAGCCCAAGCCGCGCAAGAACAAGAACGTCGCCATTGTCGGGGCCGGTCCGGCAGGTCTTGCCTGCGCCTACTACCTGGCCCTTGAAGGATATCCCTGCACCATCTACGAGGCCCTGCCCGAGGGGTACGGCGGCGGCATGATCGCCGTCGGCATCCCCCCCTACCGCCAACCGCGGCACTTGCTCCAGCGGGATATCGACATCATTGCCTCCATGGGTGTGGATATCGTCTATGACACCCGGATCGGCAAGGACTTCTCCCTGGAAGAGCTCAAGCAAAAGTTCGACGCAGTCTTTCTGGCACCGGGTGCCCACCGCTCCAAGCCCATGGGCGTCGAGGGGGAAGACAAGGGCTACAAGGGTTTCCTGAAGGGCGGCATTGACTTTCTCCGGGAAGCCTACATGGGACGCCCCACCGGCATGGGGAAAAAGGTGGTCGTGGTTGGCGGCGGCAACACCGCCATCGACTGCGTACGGGTTGCTCTCCGGGAAGGAGCGGAAGAGTCCACGCTTCTTTACCGCCGTTCGCGCAAGGAGATGCCGGCCGACGTGTGGGAAGTGGACGGCGCCGACGAGGAAGGGGTGCGGTTCGAGTTCCAGGTTCTCCCCACGCGGGTACTTGTGGATGGAAACGAGCAGGTGACCGGCGTGGAATGCGTCCGGATGGCCCTCGGCGAGCCTGACGCCTCGGGGAGGCGTCGGCCCGAGCCGGTTCCCGGCAGCGAGTTCGTGGTTGAGTGTGACACCGTCATCCCGGCCATTGGCCAGGATCCCGATCTTTCCTTCATCCCCGACAACCTGGGGATCGACATCACCAAGTGGAACACCGTCGTCACCAAGCACGTTCCCCTCAAGGATGCGGCGGGCAAGGACCTGAAAGACGGCATGGGCAACCCCCTTGCACGGATTCTCATCACTGATCTTGAGGGTGTTTTCGCGGGCGGCGATGCCGAAATCGGCCCCCTGACCGTCGTGGCCTGCATCGGCAATGCACACCGTGCCGCGCGGGTGATCCAGCGATGGCTCGAAGAAGGAAAGGCATACCTTACCGAGGACGAACTCATGGAGGACATCCTCACGAACATGCCGGTCTACGACAAGAACGAACAGGTTCCCTGGCTCGACTCCCGGGAGCGGGCCCACCAGGCCGAGGTCCATGGCAAGGAGCGGGCGAGCAAGGGCAACTATCAGGAAGTGGAACTCGGCTTTGTCGATACCCAGGCAGTGGAGGAGGCAGAACGCTGCCTCCGGTGCTACCGGGTCGCCATGGCCGCCATTTAGTCCATCACATTCAGCATGCCACTTCGGCCCACGGCCGGGGCCACGGCGGCCCGGGTATCGGCAACGATCCCGGGCGTCGGTGCGTTCCCGGCCGGGAGCCTCTTATCCAGGGGTGAAACGGATATGGTCAGTCTTACAATCGACGGGAAGGACATCACAGTAGCGAAGGAGACCACGATCCTTGATGCGGCGGCGCTCCTCGGGATCACGATACCGACCCTCTGCTGGCTCAAGAAGGTGTCGCCTACCGGTGCCTGCCGCGTCTGCGCGGTTGAGATCGAAGGGGTCGACCGGCCCATGACGGCCTGTAACACGCCGGTCAAGGACGGGATCAAGGTAACGACCCAGTCGGAGAAGCTTTCGAGGATCCGCCAGAAGATCATGGAACTGATGCTGGTGAACCATCCCCTTGACTGCCCCGTCTGTGACGCGGGCGGTGAATGCGATCTCCAGAACGCCTGCTACGGCCTCGGCGCCGCAAAGCAGGAATACGGCGCCGTGCTCGAGCGCCACAAGATCCGCTACGACTGGCCCCTCATCGAGAGCGACCCTAACCGTTGCATCCTTTGCGAGAAATGCGTCAAGGTTGATCATGAAATTGTCGGCTGCAACGCCATCAGGGTAGTCAACAGGGGTGAGGCCACCATTATCGACACGGTGGACGGCAAGCCCCTCAACTGTGAATTCTGCGGCAACTGCGTGGCCGCCTGCCCCACCGGCACCCTCATCAGCAAGCCGTTCAAGTTCCGGGGCCGGCCCTGGGCCTTCACGGTTACGCCGAGCGTATGCGCCCTCTGCGCCGCCGGCTGCCAGATCGAATACCACAGCCGCAACGGCCGGGTGGAACGCGTGACCAGTGATGACTCCACCTACAACAGTGGCAATCTCTGTATCAACGGACGCTTCGGCTACAGCTACATCAATTCCCCGGATCGCCTCGTCGAGCCGATGGTGAAAGGTCAGAAAGCCGACTGGAACACGGCCATGGGAACCGCAGCCGCAGCGCTCAAGCAGATCGCGACCAGCCATGGTGCCGATGCCGTCGCAGGGTTGGGCTCTGCCCGGGTCACCAACGAGGAAAACTATCTCTTCCAGAAGCTCATGCGTTCGGCGGTCGGCACCGGTAATATCGACTCGGAGGCGCGCCTCGGCTATGCCGCGACACAGAAGGTTCTGCGGGAAATGCTCGGTATTGTCGGCGCCAGCACCACCATTGATGCCATTGACCGGGCAGCCGCAGTCCTCGTTGTCGGCTGCGATTTGAACGCCGAGGCAACCGGCATGGAGTACCGGGTCATCAAGGCTGCTACGAAGAACAATGCAAAGCTGGTTCTTGCCGCCATGCGCGACATCAAGCTCAAGAAGTTCGCCAACAGCCACCTCAAGTACCGGCCGGGGAACGAAACTCTTCTCATCAATGCCCTGACCAAGGCTGTTCTCGAAGAAGGCCTGGAAAACAAGGAGTTCTGCAGCGCGAACATCAGCAATCTCTCCGACCTGACCGCGGCCTTGGCAGGAGTCTCGATTGCCGATGCCGCCGAGGCGGCCGGCGTCACCGAGGCGGATCTGCGCGCTGCGGCACGGCTTGTCGGCGGTAAAAGAGGCGTTGCCGTCATCTTCGGCGCCGAACTCATGCGCGGCGGGGATACCGATGCGGTGAAGGCCCTCGTCAACCTCGCGCTGGTTCTTGGCGCCACGACAGGCGATGCCGGCGGGCTCTTCCCGGTATATGAGAAAACCAATATCCGCGGCCTCCTCGACATGGGGGTCGCTCCCGACCACTTCCCCGGCCACCAGACCGACGCCGCCACTTTCGAGAAGGCGTGGGGGAAAAAACTCCCAGCCGCTGCCGGCAAGGACTTCTGGCAGATCATTGAAGGAATCGAACAGGGAAGCGTCAAAGCCCTCTACCTCCTCGGCTGCGACCCGGTGGCATCGTTTCCGGAAGGAGAGCGGATACGCAAGGCCCTGGAAAAACTGGAGCTCCTCATTGTCCAGGACCCATTCCCCGGCGAGGCCGCAAAACTGGCCCACGTGGTCTTCCCTTCATCCGTGGCCGCTGAAAAGAACGGAACGTTCACGACCATTGACGGCAGGGTACAGCCCCTTGCCAAGGCTGTGGCCCCGCCAGGCGACGCTCGTGAGGACTGGGACATCCTTACCGAACTGTACAATCGCCTGACGGGTGAGAGCCGTGTCCATTCGCCCGCAGCCGTGCTCGACGAAGTTGTGGCCCTCGTGCCCGCCTACGCATCAGTGGGCCGGGCCGGCGGCACCATTGCCGCTCAGGTGCGTCCTAGCGGCCTGGCCCTGGCGCCGGTATCCGCCAAAGCGGTTGCCGGATCACCGACGGCTCTTCTGGTCGGTACCATCCTCTACCACAGTGGAACGACCACCACGTGGTCAAAGAACAATCTGGAAATCATCCCTGAAGGATATATCGAGATTCATCCGAACGACGCAGCGAAGCTCGGCATTGCCGAAGGAGGCACGGTGCGGCTCAGCGCCGGGACGGTGAAGGTGCAAGGAGCGGTGAAGATAACGCCGCGCGTTCAACCGGGGCTGCTTTTCGCACCCAGCCATTTCCGCAGCATGAACGTGAACGCCCTTCTGTCACGTGACGGCGGCGTGGTAACGGTAACGGTGGAAAAAGCCTGATCCCGGGTAACAATCGTACCCGAAACAGAAAGCCCCGCTTAACGGCGGGGCTTTTTTTATTTGGCGGGGGTTTTCAGGTATCGTCGGACTGCTGCGTTGTGCTCCTCCAGCGTGGCAGAAAAATGGTGCGTGCCATCCTTGCGGGCCACGAAATAGAGATAGCCGGTGGCGGCCGGATTGAGGGCGGCAGCCAGGGAATCGCGCCCCGGATTGCCGATGGGGCCGGGCGGAAGTCCGGCGATGCGGTAGGTATTGTGCGAGGTATTCCGCAGGATATCCTGACGGGTCACGTTCCCGCCAAAGGCCCGCACGCCGTAGACAGCGGTAGGGTCGCTCTGGAGGCGCATGCCCTTGGCCAGACGATTGTGGAATACCGAAGAGATCAGAGGGCGCTCCGCTGGAGAGACCGCCTCCTTTTCAATCATGGAGGCAAGGGTCACCACGTGATGTCGTGACATTCCCCGGCGGCGCGCCTCCTCAGCGAACCCGGCCCCGTAGACCTTGTCGAACTGGGACACCATGACCCGAATCAGGTCCCTTTCGCCCATGGACCGGGTAACGGCATAGGTGCTCGGGTAGAGGTACCCCTCCACACTGCTGCCCTGGATGCCGAGTTCGGCCAGAAACGACGGATCAGTGGCTGCGGCCAGAAAGCGTTCCCGTGAGAACATCCGCTTTCCTTCCAGCAATTCCGCAACCTGATACATGGAATACCCTTCGGGTACGGCAAAAGGTCGGGCATAGACCTCACCGGCCACCAACTTGCGGAGGATTTCTGCAGGTTTCATGGCATCGGAGAACTGGTATTCGCCAGCCTTGAGCCGTTCGGCCTCTCCACGCAGGCGGGCATGAAGAACAAACAGCCGGGCGCTGGTGATCAGTCCGGCCGTCTCAAGCTCGCTGGCGATGCGCCGGGGGGTGGCACCCTTGTCGAAGGAGAGTATCCTGACGTTTTCCCCATTGCCGGCGGGCACGGCAATGAAGACCGCGTAACGGACGACGGGGACAAGGACAATGATGATGAGCAGGATCGCCACAACCTGGAGGCGCCTGTCGCGGAGGTTGACGGGGACGTTCATGCCTTGAAGCGGCTCTCGGTTCCCTCGCGCAGCCGGCGGATGTTCTCCCGGTGCTTGACGATGACGATGGCCGCAATGATAAGCGTCATCCCCACAAGGAGGGGGCGCCGCTCCACCGCGGCCACAAGAAAGGGCATGGCAGCAGCGGCGGTGATGGAGCCGAGCGAGATGTAGCGGGTTGAGGCGACAATGCCGATGAAGAGGGCAAGCGCACCCAGGACGGACAGGGGTGACACGCCGAGAAAGACCCCCAGGGCCGTGGCGACCCCCTTCCCTCCCTTGAAACCGAGAAAGACGGTGTACACATGGCCGAGAAAGGCGGCAAGACCGACGGCGGCCACCCAGGGGTCGGCTAAGCCGAGCTTTCCGGCCACGAGAACCGGCACGAGCCCCTTGAGACAGTCGCC
>NZ_JCAMRN010000075.1:0-17705 GCF_059620965.1 Geobacter sp. PheSNFMC | reverse complement strand
GGGGGCGGCAAAAGCCTGGTCCTTGCCTGCGCTCCGGAAACGGTTGCCGCCGCTGCCGGCAGGCTGGGCTATCTCCGGGTCCGCTCCGATGGCGATTCGATCCGCCTCGTCAAGAATCCCTGGGGCTACTGGGGCAATGTCCTGCTCCATCTGGGCATTGTCGCGGCAGTGGCTGCATCGCTTGTCATCCTCCTCTATGAAAAGCGGGGGTCAATCGATCTCCTGGAAGGGGAGGTCCACGGTGCGGGGGATCCGTGGACACGGCAGGATATGGGGCTGCTGGCGGGGACATTCGCGCTTCCCGAGGCGGTGCGTCTCGACCGTGTGGTCCCCGAGTTCTGGCCCAACGGCAATCTCAAACAGCTCACAACCGATTTCACGTTCATCGGCGCGGACGGCCGGCACAGCCCCTACTCCATGCATGTCAACAAGACGATCCGGCACAGCGGGATCAGGGTCTTCCAGGGCAAGTCGTTCGGCAGGGCCTTTTACGTGGGATTTCAGGATGCGAACGGGGCCTGGCAGGGCGATATCTTCATGGTCGACAGCCGCTTCACCGGCGACGACACCCCGTTCAAGGACTTTACGGTCCCCTGGACCTCGGCGACGATCAGGGCCAAATACTATCCCGACAGTGACCGGCGGGCGCCCGTGGGTGACAACCCCCTGCTCCTGCTGCAACTGGTGAAGGCGGGGAAAGTGGTGGAGGAACTCTCCCTCACCGCCGGCGCGTCCGGGACCCTGGGCGGCCATCCCGTCACTCTCGTAAAGTCGGAGTGGTGGGGCGGCATCATTTTTATCGATACCACGGGCATGGAAGGAATATTCTTCGCCTTTCTGGTCATTGCCCTCGGCGGGGGAATGAGTTACCTGTCCCCGCCCCGCGAGCTCCTGGCCGTGAAGGAGGGGAAGGGATGCCGGCTCGCCTGGCGTGCCCCCCGGTTCGCGGAGCTCTACCAGGAGGAGTTCGAGCGCATCTGCCGCGAGTGCCTGCCTGCGGACGAGGCAGCCGGCGGGGACCGGGTACCGGGCGGGGGGCATCGGGGATGAGCCGCGTACGGCGCGGCCACACGTTCACACAGGGGTAAGGAGTACTCATGGATTCATCCTTTGCGCACATCACCATAATTCACTGGGTAGCGGTGGTTGTCTACGTCATCGCCACCATCTTCAACGTATCGGGCCTCATGTTCCGCAAGGAGCGCGCCGTTGCCGTCAGCGAGGCCCTGGTGCTCGGGGGGCTCCTGGTGCACGGGATCGGCATCCTCTGGTGGTGGAAGATCGTCGGCCACGGCCCCTACATCGGCCGGTTCGAGGTCCTCTCCTCCCACGCCTGGGCCGTGCTGGCCCTGTTCATGACATCCGCACGCTTTTTCCCCCGCATCAAGGCGGCGAGCATCCTGGTTTTCCCGGTCACCTTCCTCATGATCGCCGTGGGCCTGTTCATCGAGCCCCAGGCCAAGATGCTCCCCCCCACGCTGAGGAGCGTCTGGCTCGTCCTGCACGTGATCTTCTACAAGATATCGCTCTTCACCCTGCTGGTGGCCCTGGCGTTCTCCCTCTTCTACCTCCTCCGGAAGCGGACCGGGATCTCCTGGCTCCAGCGGCTCCCCGAACTGGAGATCCTCGATATCCTGTCATTTCGTTTTGCCGGCTTCAGCTTCACCTTCTGGGGTATCGCCATGGTGGCCGGAAGCATCTGGGCATACCAGTCGTGGGGGCGTTTCTGGGGCTGGGACCCGGTGGAGACCTGGTCCCTCATGACATGGATCGCCTTCGGCATTTACCTCCACCTGCGCCGTTTCTTCGGCTGGAACGGTGAGCGGGCGGCCTACCTCTACCTGATCTGCTTCGTTCTCTCGGTGATTTCGCTCATCTTTACGCCGCTCATCGGTTCGTCGATCCATTCGGAGTATTTCAAGTAGATATCCGGCGTCACTGCCTTCAGAGAGAGACCTTGCATGAACGTGAAAAATGCAGCCGTGATTCTCAACGGCTTTGTCCATGACTTCGCGGCCGGCATCTGGCTTGCCGCCATTGCCGCCATTGTCCTGATCCACCGGATGCACGGCGGGCAGCCCACGGAGATCGTTGCGATTCTCAACCGGCTGGAGCACATCTTCTTCTGGGCCAGCGTCGTGGCCATGGTGGTGATCATGGCAACGGGCGCCGGCCGGACCTTCACCTATGTGGAGAACTGGTACGGACCCGATGCGGAGAAGGTCCGCCGCCGGATGCTCATCATCAAGCACCTGGTCCTGTTTGCCACGTTCGGCGCCGGTTATCTGTGCGTGTACGGCATGGTATTCCATTGAGGCATGGCCGCGCGTACGGCACTGGTGGTCCGTTTTCCGCCGTTGCAGCATTTCCCGGGCACGCACTTCTCGACGCAGCCCTGCCGCATGCGCAACGGTGCCCAGCCGATGCGGCAGGTCAGTGACGCATCCGGCGGCTTCATGCGCGAACAGCCTCCCAGTCTTTCGACGATCCGGCTAAATGACGTTTTTTTGCCGCGACTCCACCGGAACCGCACCGCAGTTCCTTTTGGAGAAAATCGTTGTGTTCCGGTGAGGAATGTGGGATTTTTAAATTTTTATTAAACGCGGTCCATTTTTTGCTTTAGGCAACCCGTTGCGGTTTCCGCCTGTTATGGAATAGAGGAGCTATTGATGAAGAAGATAAAGCGTGTGGCGCTCATCACGCCCCCCTATCACTCGGGGGTCGTGGAATCAGCCGGTACCTGGCTTAATGTCGGATTTGTCTACATCGCCGGGTCTCTCAGGGCAGCGGGGTATGAGGTCGATTACTATGATGCCATGTCCCTGTGGCACACGTGGCCCGACATCAGGAGGCGGATCGAGGCGTTCCGCCCCGACGTAGTGGCCACCACCGCCTTCACCGCCTCCATCGTCGACGCGATCAGGCTGCTGCGCTTCGCCAAGGAGATCGATCCCGGCATCGTGACCGTGCTCGGCAATGTGCACGCCACCTTCTGCTACGACGAGATCCTCGCCCATGACCACGACGCCGTCGACTTCATCGTCCGGGGCGAGGGTGAAGTAACGTTGCCCCGGCTCTGTACCTGCCTCAATGCCGGAGACGATCCGAACAAGGTGGAAGGGCTCGCCTTCCGGCGGGACGGCGGTGTGGTGGTAACGCCACGGGCGCCGTACATTCACGACCTTGATGGGCTCCCCATGGCCTGGGATCTGGTGGAGTGGCCCATTTACACCTACCGGGCAAAGAACGACGCCCGGCTCGCCATCGTCTCCTCGTCCCGGGGGTGCAAGCAGCAGTGCTCCTTTTGTTCCCAGCAGCTCTTCTGGTCCCAGTCGTGGCGCGCCCGCTCCGCCGAGAATTTCGTGGCGGAGCTGGAGATGCTCCACACCGTACACGGCGTTCAGGTGGCCATGCTCTCGGACGAGATTCCCACCTTTGACCGGCAGCGATGGGTCCGCATCCTGGATCTGATGATCGAGCGGCAGGTTCCAGTCAAGCTCCTCATGGAAACGAGGGTGGACGACATCCTGCGTGATGCGGACATTATGGACAGGTACCGGGAAGGGGGCGTCGAGCATATCTACGTGGGGGTGGAGGCCGGCACCCAGGAGACCCTGGACCTTTTCAAGAAGGACACCCAGGTGGAGCAGTCCAAGCAGGCTATCGACCTGATCAACAACGCCGACATCGTCTCGGAAACCTCCTTCGTGCTCGGCATGCCCGACGATACGCCGGAATCCATTGCCCAGACCATTGAGCTGGCCAAGCACTACAATCCCGACATGGCCTTTTTCCTGGCCATCGCGCCCTGGCCCTACGCCGAGCTCTATCCCCAACTGGAGGAGTACGTGGCCACCAAGGACTACCGCAAGTACAACCTGGTGGAGCCGGTCATCAAGCCGAAGCACATGACCCTGGAAGAGCTGGAGCGCCAACTCGGCAAGGCCTCCCAGCAGTTCTTCATGCACAAGTTCCAGAACCTGCACCAGCTATCGGCCTGGAAGCAGGAATTCATGCTCTCGGTTCTCGATCTCCTCATCAATCATTCCTACCTGGCCGGCCAGATGCGGGCCATGCTCAAGGAGGGAAAGGAGATGCCGGCCGAGGTGAAGGCGCTGCTGCGCGCGGTCGGCGAGCGCACGGGCGCAGCCCATCCCCACGCGGTGGCGCCGATCCCCTGATCGTCCCCGCACCTGTTCCCCCGGACACGGCTTTTCACGGCCCGGTCTTATCGCGAAGATGACCGGGCCGTTGTGTTTTCTTTGCGCACGGCAACCATAACCCCGTGAGGACACTCGCGTGTGTCGTTTTTTTGAAGGCATCTGTCATTTTGTGGGCAGTTTGGCACAAGTACTGCTTAGTGCTCTCTCATGTACCGGCAGTTGCGCAGTTACGTTGCATTGTCCGGCTATTTCGCCGGGCATGACGGTTAAATGACAGTTGCGGTTCCGCACTTATTTGATTTTATGTGTATTTTGGGGAGCCTTTCCGTATCTCAGTAGACGCTGCAATGTGTTGATTTGTCGTATTTTCCCCCTTGTTTTTTTAAGTAAGATACGTTAATTTGTTGCGCCTGTGATGTATTTTTGACATCGCTGTATATTGAATTGTGTATTTGAATTGTTTACCCGCCAGTGTGAAGAATCATTGAAAGGAGGACTTTGCGCTTTGAACAGGTCGAGGATTATCACCATTTTCCCGCAGATTCTGATGTGCCTGTGGGGGGTAGCCGTCATGCTGATGGCTGGTCCGGGAATTGTCCGGGATGCCCGGGCTCTTACCGCAACCGACTGCACGACGTGCCACACCGGGAGCACCTACGGCTCCATTCCCCAGCAGCACCATGCGGTAGCCAGCAGCAGGGGTATCACCTGCCTCCAGTGCCACCGGGCGATTCCCGACGGAACGGGCGGATTCACCATCGAGGTGATCACCGACTGTATCGTCTGCCACGGCCAGGTGGACCACGCCGCGGCCCACAACATGGTTGCCACCGCGGCCGATTGCGCCCAGTGCCACACCCAGACTCCCGTGGCCGAACACCTGAGCAGAACGTCGTCCTGCTCCACCTGCCATTCCAGCACGGCTCCCGCGGTGCAGAAGGCCATCACCGACGGCCGGGCCGGCGTCATGGTCAACTGTATCACCTGCCACGGCGCGGTAAACCACATTACCCAGCATGACAGGGCATTCCCATCTCCCGACTGCGTCCAGTGCCACGCCCAGGGGGTCGTCTTCGAGCACCTGAACCGGACCTCCACCTGCGCCACCTGTCACGCCAGCACCCAGCCCGCGGTGCAGAAGGCCATCGCCGACGGTCGGGCCGGCATTGCCGTGTACTGTGTCACCTGTCACGGCACGGTGAACCACGTGCTTCAGCACGACAAGGTTTCCACGCCGGCGGATTGCTCCGGCTGTCACAATCAGGGGCCGGTCCAGGAGCACACCAACCGGACCTCCACCTGCGCCACCTGTCACAACAGTTCCAACACCACGGTACAGCAGACGATCACCCTCGGCCGGACCGGCACCATGGTTTCCTGCGCCAACTGTCACGGCGCCGTGAACCACATCCAGCAGCACGACAAGGCCATGGCCAATGCCGACTGTGCCCAGTGCCACAACCTGGGGGTGGTGAACGAGCACCTCTCGCGGGCTTCAACCTGCGCCACCTGCCACTCGAGCGCCGCTCCCGCGGTCCAGCAGGCCATTGCCGCCGGCAAGGCGGGCATCACGGTCTACTGCTCCAACTGCCACGCGAACGTGAATCACGTCCAGCAGCACGACAAGGTGACCACCCCTGCCGATTGCGCCTCGTGCCATGGCCAGGGCGTGGTGTACGAGCACACGAATCGCTCTTCCACCTGCGCCACCTGCCACAACAGCACCAACGCCGCGGTGCAGAAGACGATAAGCGACGGCCGCGCCGGGATCACGGTCTCCTGCGCCAACTGCCACGGGGCGGTGAACCACGTGGCCCAGCACGATCAGGCGCTCGCCTCTCCGGCCTGTGCCCAGTGCCACACCAAGAGCGTGCTCGACGAGCACCTGACCCGCACGTCTACCTGCGCCACCTGCCACTCCAGCAGCAGCACGGCGGTCCAGCAGGCCATTGCCGCGGGGCGGAGCGGCCAGGCGGTCTACTGCGTGGACTGCCACGGCCAGGTGACCCACCAGAGCGCCCATGACGGCAAGGTGCTGGTCCCGTACGGCGACTGCAGCTCCTGTCATATTCCGAACCTGGTTGAGCTGCACGCGGTAAAGGGCTTCCAGTGCGCGGCCTGCCACGCCAGCGACAACGCGTCGGTGACGGCGGCGGTGCAGAAGGGGCTGGGCGGCACGCTGGTCTATTGTGCTGACTGCCACAGCGCCATCGGCGGCTTCGGCAACCACGCCGGGCAGCACGACATGGTGGGGCTGCCCGCCCCCAACTGCGGCCAGTGCCATTCGGACAACGCGGTGACAGCCCATGAGAAGGCCGCCACACCGGTCTACTGCAACGGCTGCCATACGAGCACCAATGAGCTGTACGTGAAGACCATCAGCGACGGCATGGCTGGAATCCAGCAGAACTGCCGCAGTTGCCACACCATGATCCACGGCGGCGCCAACCGGGGCCCCTCGGCCAACGCGGGGGCTGACCGGACCGTTACCGTCGGCCAGGCCATCACCTTCTCCGGTTCGGGCTCCAGCGATCCTGACGGAAGTATCGTGGGGTATGTGTGGAACTTCGGCGACGGCACCACGGGAAGCGGGGTGAGCGTCACCAAAGCCTACACCACGGCAGGCACCTACACGGTGACCCTTACCGTGACCGACAACAGCGGCGACACGGCCAGCGATACGGCGGTGGTGACGGTTCAGAGCCAAGCGGGCAGCAGCTCGGTGTTTGCGGACCAAGTGCTGTACCTGCAGCGGCTGAACAGTGTCACCTCCTCTGACAGCAGCAGCAACGACCTGACCTCCAGGTTCCGCGACAGCAACCTTGCAGACCGGTATCTGCTGCAGTACAGGAGTGGCGAGAACTATGTCATCGCCATGAAGCTGAACCGCGACGCCCTGACCGCAAGCAAGGTAGTGCTGCGGCTGTACGTCTCCTCCATCAGTTCCTCGCGGACGCTGCGCATCTATCCGTACCAGTCCAACGGCACATCGGTGAACAGCAGCTACTCGGTGAGCTACAGCACGAGCAGCACCGGCTGGAAGGATATCGACGTCACCTCCATCGCGCAGCGGATGAACGGCTACGGCTGGATGAAGTTCCGTGTCACCACCACCTCGAGCAGCCTCTACGTTGCCGAGGGGGCCTTCCTGGTGCAGTAGCGGGGAGGCGAGACGTGAACCACATCCAACCGACCGATCAATGGAGGAGCCCTATGAAACGCATAGTCATGACATTCGCAGCACTGCTCGCCATGGCCGTTCCGGCCATGGCGGGGCATGTGGCCGCGGTGGGGCAGGGGACCTGCTCCTTCTGTCACAAGAACAACCTGATCACGCAGCACGGCGGCTTCGCGGCCACCGTCTGCCAGACCTGTCACAACAGCACGAATCAGGATGTAATGGACACCATCACCGCCGGCGTGGCGGGCCAGCAGTATGCCTGCTCCAATTGCCACGGCGCCCAGTCCCACCTGGACAAGCACGGCGACTACGTCGCCAACTTCAGCCAGTACGACGGGGTCCAGCCGAATGCTACGGCGGCGTGGACCTCGCCGACCGGGTACACGGCCGTGCAGCCTGCGACCAAGGAATACCAGCTGTGCTATAAGTGTCACTCCACCTATGCGTTCACCGCCACCAACGGCGTGAGCGCCATCGTCGGCCCGTCGGGCAAGCCCTTTACCGACAAGGCCCGGGAGTTCAACCCGGCCAACGCGTCGGCCCACCCGGTCCAGGTGCCCCTCAACAGCCAGACCGGTTCCGCCGCGCCGCGGGCTCTGCGGGCAAACCAGATGAAGGCGCCCTGGACCGCCGTCGGCACCCAGGTGATGAAGTGCAGCGACTGTCACACCCCCGGCTCGACCGGTAAGTCCATGCTGATTACCGGCACCACCTGGCCCACGCGCCCCGACGGCAAGCTCTGGACCCTGGGAGACGTGCGGAACAACGCCGGCAACTGGCAGACCACCCTGTTCTGCGCCAGGTGTCACCCCCTCAAGGGAAGTGGCGGCTCCAGCGGCTGGTACAACAACGTTCACAGCGAAAGCGACCACGAAAACAACGTGGCCTGTGTCGCGTGCCATTCGGTGAGTCCGCACGGCCTGAACCACGGCCGGTTCATCGGCTACAACTCCGACCCCGCGCCCTATGCCTATATCGATTCCACCGGCAAGAAGGCGCAGGTCATGACGAACTTCAGGAAGGCATCGTCGCCGACCTCCTACGGGGAGGGGAACTGCACCGCCCTCACCAGTGCCTGCGACGAGCACAAGTAGCGGACGGCACGGCCGGCAGCCTTCATTGGGCTGCCGGCCGTGCCCCGGCCCTGCTGGAGCAGGCGGCCGGACATCCGGTGGCGGAGCGGTTTTATCGGTGGAGGCGCCAAGAGCCGGTTGGGCGGTAACTACTAATTGTTGCTTTTTGTTTGTATTTTGCTGTCTAGCGGTCGCATCTGAAAAGGCACACGGATAGCTGGATAGCCGATAAGACTAAACCACCCGCGAGGGCGGGGTGGAACCCCTGGGCCTCTCAGGGGCTGCCGGGATGCCGACGTATCCGAGGGATGAGTGGCCCCGGCTCTTTTGTGCCCGCCGGCCGCGGGAGTCCGGAGCTGAGGCGCAGCAGTGACCGCTTTCCCCTTGTTTTCCGGATAATGGCGGCGAACGGCCAGCCTGGTTCTTCCGTGGACTGCTTCATCTTTTCCCAGGTAGCGCTCTTCTGCGCCTCGCATCTGAACGCCTCGATCCATATGGAATCCTTCCGGTCGTGGTGCTTGCCCCCCTTTCAAATTCCGGATTTTTGTTGACAACCATCTGTATTCACCAATAGAATTGAGAACTTTTGTAATTTTTCCTGCAAGAAGGGGGTTCGGATGGCTCAGGTGTTCAAGGTGGCGGTTCTTCCCGGTGACGGCATCGGTCCCGAGGTGATGGCCGAGGCGCTCCGGGTGCTGGATGCCGTGGAGGCGAAATACGACGTGACGTTCGAGCGGACCCACGCCAACGTGGGGGGCGCCGGCATCGACAATGAGGGGAAAGCTCTTCCCGACACCACCGTGACCATCTGCAAGGCTGCCGACGCCATCCTCTTCGGCTCCGTGGGCGGACCCAAGTGGGAGTCGCTCCCTCCGGACGAGCAGCCCGAGCGGGGCGCCCTCCTGCCGCTGCGGAAGATCTTCGGTCTCTACGCCAACCTGCGGCCGGCCATCATCTTCCCGTCCCTCACCGGCGCCTCATCCCTCAAGGAGGAGGTAATAGCCGGGGGCTTCAACGTGCTGGTCATCCGGGAGCTCACCGGCGGCATCTACTTTGCCCAGCCCAAGGGGATCGAAGGCGAAGGGCGCGACCGGGTCGGTTTCGACACCATGCGCTACAGCGTGCCCGAGATCGAGCGGATCACCCACGTGGCCTTCCAGGCAGCCCGCAAGCGGGGCAAGAAGGTCTGCTCCATCGACAAGGCCAACGTCCTCTCCTCGTCGGTTCTCTGGCGCGAGGTGGTCACCGGCATTGCCAAGGAATACCCGGACGTGGAGCTCTCCCACATGTACGTGGACAACGCCGCCATGCAACTGGTCCGCTGGCCCAAGCAGTTCGACGTGATCCTGTGCGAGAACATGTTCGGCGACATCCTCTCGGACGAGGCGGCCATGCTGACCGGTTCCCTCGGGATGCTGCCCTCCGCGTCGCTTGCCGAGGGGACCTTCGGCATGTACGAGCCCTCCGGCGGCAGCGCCCCCGATATCGCCGGCCAGGGTATCGCCAACCCCATCGCCCAGATCCTCTCCATGGGGATGATGCTCAAGTTCTCCTTCGGCATGGTCGACGCGGCCGACGCCATCGACAACGCAGTGGCAACGGTGCTGGATCAGGGCTTCCGGACCCGTGACATCTACCAGCAGAAAGAAGGCGAGAAACTCGTCAACACCAAGGAGATGGGCGACGCGATCATCGCGGCCCTGTAACGGCTCAATCAATTCATTCCCGAAAAAGGAGTTCTGCCTATGAAAGTCGGAATCGTCGGTTGGCGCGGCATGGTCGGTTCGGTCCTCCTCCAGCGGATGGTGGAAGAGGGTGATTTTGCCATCGGCATCGAGCCGGTCTTCTTCTCCACTTCCCAGGCGGGCCAGCCCGCCCCCATGAACGCGGGAACGCTCAAGAGCGCCGATGACATCGCAGAGCTGAAGAAGCTCGATATCATCATCACCTGCCAGGGGGGCGACTACACCAAGGCGGTTCATCCGGAACTCCGCAAGCAGGGGTGGCAGGGGTACTGGATCGATGCGGCCTCCACCCTCCGGATGGAGGAGAGTGCGGTCATCATCCTCGACCCGATCAACCGCAACGTCATTGACGCGGCCCTGGCCAAGGGGCAGAAGGATTTCGTCGGCGGCAACTGCACCGTCAGCCTCATGCTCATGGGGCTGGGCGGCCTGTTCCGCGCCGGTCTGGTGGAGTGGATGTCGTCCATGACCTATCAGGCCGCTTCCGGCGCCGGCGCCCCCAACATGCGCGAACTCCTCTCCCAGATGGGCGTGCTGCAGGGAGTGGTTGCCGAGGAGTTGAAGAATCCGGGCTCGGCGATCCTGGAGATCGACAGGAAGGTGACCGCAACCCTGCGTGACGGGTCCATGCCGATGAAGGAGTTCGGCGGGTTCCCGCTGGCCGGCAACGTGCTCCCCTGGATCGACCGTGAGGTGGAGGACGGCCAGAGTCGCGAAGAGTGGAAAGGGTTTTCAGAGACCAACAAGATCCTCGGCACCTCCACCCCGATCCCGGTCGACGGCATTTGCGTCCGCGTCGGCGCCATGCGCTGCCACAGCCAGGCGATCACCATCAAGCTGAACAAGGACCTGCCGCTGGCCGACATCGAGCAGATCATCGCCAACGACAATGAGTGGGTAACGCTGGTCCCCAACACCAAGGCCGACACCCTTGCCCAGCTCACGCCGGCGGCGGTTTCCGGGCTCCTCACGGTTCCCGTGGGCCGCGTGCGGAAGATGAAGATGGGGCCCCAGTTCGTGCAGGCCTTCACCTGCGGCGACCAGCTCCTCTGGGGCGCTGCGGAGCCCCTGCGCCGGATGCTCCGCATCCTGGTGGAAAAGTAGCGGCTCAGCCGCGAACGTACCGTCACGCAGCACCGAGACGCCCCGCCAGCGGGGCGTCTTCATGTTTCCATGCGGACCATCACACTGATACTCGAATACGACGGCACCAACTATGCCGGCTGGCAATTGCAGCCCAACGGTCTTTCCATTCAGGAGGTGGTGGAGGGCGCCCTGGCGCGCCTGCTCAAGGGGGCCGTGCGGCTGCGTGCCTCGGGACGCACCGATGCCGGGGTCCATGCCCGGGGGATGGTGGCCGCCTTCGACACGGACCGGGCGATTCCCCTGCGGGCGTTTTCGGACGGCCTCAATGCCCTGCTTCCGCCGGACATCGCCGTGCGGAGCGCCCATGAGGCTCCTCCTGGCTTCAATCCGCGGTTCGCGGCCACCGGCAAGCACTACCGCTACACCATCCATCGGGGTGAGCGCCGCTCCCCTCTGGCCCGCCTCCAGTCATGGCACGTGCGGGGGGCACTCGATCTCGCCGCCATGCGCGAAGCGGCCCGTCATCTGACGGGTGAGCGGGATTTCGCCTCCTTCCGCACTGCCGGCTGTGCCGCACGAACCACCATCCGCCGGGTGGATGCCGTGGAGATCAGTGCCGAGGGGGAGATGCTCACGGTGGATGTCCATGGCTCGGGCTTTCTGCGCAACATGGTCCGGATCATGGTGGGTACCCTGGTGGAGGTGGGGCGGGGGAAGCTGACGCCGGAGCACGTGGCGCACATGGTCGCCTGCCCGGGCGTCGCCCCGGCCGGTCCCACCGCTCCTCCCCAGGGACTCTGTCTCCAGGAGGTCCGCTTCTGAGGAAAAGTTTTTGCTTGACAGCGAGTTGAGCCCATAGTACCATCCGTTCTTCGCTGAGAAAAGCTTGGTTTACACATTCATTCCATCCATGCTGTGAGGGTTCGATGAAAACGACGAAGGTTGCAAAGAAAGAAGAAGTGACCAGGGACTGGTACCTGGTTGATGCCGATAACAAGGTGCTCGGTCGCATGGCCACCGAGATCGCCAACATCCTGCGCGGCAAAAAGAAGCCGATCTACACGCCGAGCGTCGACACGGGCGACTTCGTCGTCGTCGTCAATGCCGAGAAGCTCCAGCTCACCGGCAACAAGCTCGCGGACAAGATGTACTACCACCACACCGGATTCCCGGGCGGCATCAAGTCCATCACCGCCGGCAAGCTCATCGAGAAGAAGCCCGAGGATCTGATCCGCAAGGCGGTCAAGGGGATGCTCCCCAAGAACAAGCTTGCCCGCCACATGCTCAAGAAACTCAAGGTCTATGCCGGCCCCGAGCATCCGCACGAGGCCCAGCAGCCCAAGACCCTCGATATTTAATCGGATTACGAACGAACCATCAGGAGATTACGAATGGCAGGAATCAGCTACTACGGTACGGGTAAGCGCAAGTCGTCGGTCGCAAGGGTCTGGCTCAAGCCGGGCACGGGCGCCATCGTCATCAACAACAAGCCGATCGACGAGTACTTCGGTCGCGAGACCTCCAAGATGATCGTCAAGCAGCCCCTGGAGCTCGTGGAGAAGGTCGGCGCCTTCGATATCCACGTCAACGTCAGGGGCGGCGGCGACTCCGGTCAGGCCGGCGCCATCAAGCACGGCATCACCAAGGCCCTGCTTGAAGTGGACGTTGCCCTGCGCGGCACCCTGAAGAAGGCCGGCTTCATCACCCGCGATTCCCGCATCAAGGAGCGGAAGAAGTACGGCAAGCGGGCCGCCCGCAGAAGCTGCCAGTTCTCCAAGCGTTAATCGGCTTACGCCGTTTTCGGATGGACAGAGGGGAAAACCTGCGGGTTTTCCCCTTTTGCGTATCCAGGTTTCCGGTTCATCGTTCATTTCTCCAGGAAGGGGAGCGTGCCATGCTGAAAGTAGCCGTTGTCGGAGCAAGCGGATATACCGGTGTCGAACTTCTGCGCATCCTCCACTGCCACCCGGAGGCGGCGGTCACCTGCATCACGTCGGAGCAGAGCGCGGGCAAGCCCGTGTCCGACCTGTTTCCGTCCCTGCGGGGGCGCTACGCCCAGGTGCTCGAAAACCTCGAGCCGGTTCGGGTTGCGGAGAAAGCGGACATCATCTTCACGGCACTGCCCCACAAGGCGGCCATGGAAGTGGTTCCCACCTTCCTGAAGCTCGGCAAGCGGGTGATCGACCTGTCGGCCGACTATCGCTTCAACGATGCCGCCACCTACGAGCAATGGTACGAGCCCCACATGAACCCGCACCTCCTTCCCAAGGCGGTCTACGGCCTGCCCGAAGTGCGTCGGGTTGCCGTCAAGGGGGCCAAGCTCGTGGCGAACCCTGGGTGCTACCCCACGAGCGTCATTCTCGGGCTGCAGCCGCTTCTGAAGCATAAGCTCATTGATACGACGGGCATTATCTCCGATTCGGCCTCGGGCGTTTCCGGGGCCGGGCGCGGTGCCAAGGTGGACAACCTCTACTGCGAGGTCAACGAGGGGTTCAAGGCCTATGGCGTCGGCGGCGTCCATCGCCATACCCCCGAGATGGAGCAGGAGCTGTCGCTGCTGGCCGAAGAGCGGATCACCATCACCTTTACGCCCCACCTTGTTCCCATGGATCGGGGCATTCTCTCCACCATCTACGGCAGGCTGCTCGCACCCGCCACCACCGCCGAGCTAGCCGGGCTCTATGCCGAATTCTACGGTGGCGAACCCTTCGTCCGGGTCCTTCCCGCCGGCGATGTACCGTCCACCGCCCATGTACGCGGCTCGAACTTCTGTGACATCGGAGTGGTCGTGGACCAGCGTACCGGCAGGGTCATCGTGGTTTCGGCCATTGACAACCTGGTCAAGGGTGCCTCGGGGCAGGCGGTGCAGAACATGAACATCATGTGCGGGCTGCCCGAAGGGCTGGGCCTGGAGGGCTTGGCGCTCGTCCCCTGACGGCGCCTTCCGGCCATGTCGTTTCTCCCTGTCACCCGCGGCGAAGCCCTGAAGCGCGGCTGGGACGAGCTGGACATCGTCTTCGTCACCGGCGACGCCTATGTGGACCATCCCGCCTTTGGCGTGCCGCTCCTGGCGCGCTGGCTCGAGTTCCATGGTTTCCGCGTCGGGATCATTCCCCAGCCGGACTGGCGCTCCAGGGAGCCGTTCATGGCGCTGGGGCGCCCCCGGCTCTTCTTTGCCGTTTCCTCCGGTGCCATGGATTCCATGGTGGCCCATTACACGCCCGCCAGGAAGCTCCGGCACGACGATGCCTACACCCCCGGCAACCGTCACGGCGCCCGGCCCAATCGCGCCACCATCGTCTATACCTCCCGGCTGAAAGAGGCCTACCGTGACGTGCCGGTGGTGATCGGCGGCATCGAAGCCAGCCTGCGGCGCTTTGCCCACTACGACTACTGGGAGGACAAGGTCCGCCGCTCGTTGCTGCTGGACGCCAAGGCCGACCTGCTCGTCCATGGCATGGGCGAGCGCCCCATCCTGGAGCTGGCCCGCCGGGTGCGCGCCGGCGAACCGTTCCAGGCCATTGCCGACATCAGGGGGACGGCGGTCGTTCTCGGCCGTGGTGCCGCACCTCCTGCCGGAGTTGTGGAACTTCCCCCCTTCGAAGAGGTGGCCGCCGACCGTCACCGTTACGCCGAGGCGTTTCGCCTCCTTTCCCGCGAGCAGAATCCGCACTGTGCGCACCCCCTGGTGCAGCGGCACGGCGACCGGACCCTCCTGTGCAATCCTCCGGCCTATCCTCTGGAAGAAGCGGAACTGGACTCGGTCTATGCGCTCCCGTTTCAGCGGGCGCCTCATCCCTCCCATGGCGAGCCGATTCCCGCCTACGAGCAGATCCGGGCCTCGGTCACCACTCACCGTGGTTGCTTCGGCGGGTGCTCCTTCTGTGCCATTACCCACCACCAGGGCAAGGTCATCCAGTCCCGCAGCGAACGCTCGGTGCTCGCCGAGGTGGAGCGGATGGTCGCCATGGCCTGGTTCCGCGGGAGCGTGAGCGACGTGGGCGGGCCCACCGCGAACATGTACGGCGTGCACTGCGGCAACACCCGGGGCGGCCACGCATGCCGCCGGGAAAGCTGTCTCTACCCCTCGCCCTGCCGATACCTGGCGATGGGCGGGGAGCGGGGCGCCGCTCTGCTGCGGGCGGTGCGGGGTGTCCGGGGGGTGCGGAATGTGGCGGTCTCCTCGGGCATCCGCTACGATCTGATGGAGCGGCAACCCGCCTACTTCCGGGAGCTGCTCGCCCACCACGTGGGCGGATTGCTCAAGGTTGCCCCCGAGCACATGGTTGCACGGGTCACCGATCTCATGCGCAAGCCCGGAAAGGAGTCCTTCGACCGCTTCTTGGAACGCTTCCGCCGCGAATCCGCCCGTCTCGGGAAAAAGCAGTACGTCATACCCTATCTCATGTCGGGGCATCCCGGTTGCACCCTGGACGATATGGTCGAACTCGCCCTGTCCCTGAAGCGGGCCGGACTCAGGGTTGAGCAGGTGCAGGACTTCACACCCACGCCCGGGACCCTTTCCACCTGCATGTACCACACGGGGCTCGATCCCTACACCGGGGCGTCTGTTCACGTGCCACGGGGGGATCGGGAAAAGAGGCTGCAGAAAGCCCTGTTGCTCTGGCATCTGCCGTCGGAGCGGCGCAACGTGCTCGAAGCCTTGCGCACCTGCGGCAGGGAGTCGGCAACCCGTGAGCTTCTGAGTGGGCCGGCCGGTGGGGGAGGGGGGCGGTCTGGGGGCGGATTCCGGCCGCGAAGGACTTGACCGGGGTGATGAGATGCTTTTTAATTGAAGCAGATCGGATTGCCGCCCCGCAAACCCAGGAGTGCCGCCATGCTCGTTGTCTGTTGCGTTAAGCAGGTTCCCGACACCACCCAGGTGCAGATCGATCCCGTCACCAATACCCTGGTGCGGGAGGGGATTCCTTTCATCGTCAATCCCTATGATACCCACGCCCTGGAGGAAAGCCTGCGGCTCAAGGATCGCTATGGCGTTCGTGTGGCCGCCATTTCCATGGGGCCGCCCAATGCCGAAGCGACCATTCGCAAGGCAGTGGCGCTCGGCGTTGACAGGGCGATTCTGCTGTCCGATCGTTCCTTTGGTGGTGCAGATACTCTTGCCACGAGCAATGTCCTCTCCGCCGCGATCCGCAAGCTTGCCGAAGAAGATGAAGTGGCACTGGTCCTTTGCGGGAAGCAGACCATCGATGGCGATACGGCGCAGGTGGGGCCCGGTATCGCCACCCGCCTGGGCATGACCCAGCTTACGCTGGTGGACCGCATCGAGGACGTCGACATGGACGCCCGCACGGTCCGGGTACGACGCAAGCTGGAGGGGCGGTACGAGTTGGTTCAGGGGCCGATCCCCGCCATGCTGACGGTTGTGCGGGAGATCAACCGGCCGCGCTATCCCGCCGTTCCCGCCCGCCTCATGGCGGCTTCCTGCACGGTGGAGGTCTGGAACAACGAGGTGTTGCGGCTTGACCCCGTCTCCATCGGACTCAAGGGCTCACCCACCTGGGTCAGCAGGATCTTTTCGCCCGAGCGCGCCAAGGGACAGGTCCTCGGCGACGGCGAGAAGGACCCCGCCGGGACGGCACGCCTTCTCGTTGATACGCTTCGCGCCAAGGATCTGCTGCCATTCTAGTTCCCCGGGTGCCCGCGCGGATTCCCGCAGGATCTCGGCCGAGGGAAGATAACTTTTCGCTTGACACGTGCGCGATAGTGGATTACAAATCTGATTCTTGTTTTTGCGAAAAAAACTTGACTCTGAGCGTGAAAGCGTGCATAAGAGTTTTTCGCGCTGGCGTAGCTCAACTGGTAGAGCAGCTGACTTGTAATCAGCAGGTTGCGGGTTCAAGTCCTGTCGCCAGCTCCATAAGCAACACGGCTGTCTTCTTCATCTGGAGGGATTCCCGAGCGGCCAAAGGGAACAGACTGTAAATCTGTCGTCGAACGACTTCGGAGGTTCGAATCCTCCTCCCTCCACCATACAATCTGCAGAAGTCCCGCATGGTCGGCCGTATTCCCAGGAGACCTTAGGTTGCCCGTACTGGGGGCGACGTCGTGCGGAGGCTTCAAGACGCTTCGATGACGATTTGGCGGGAGTAGCTCAGTTGGCTAGAGCATCAGCCTTCCAAGCTGAGGGTCGCGGGTTCGAGTCCCGTTTCCCGCTCCAAATTTCACATGCGCCCACATAGCTCAGGAGGTAGAGCACTTCCTTGGTAAGGAAGAGGTCACCGGTTCGAGTCCGGTTGTGGGCTCCACTTATTTCAACGAGAAGCAATTCTCAAAATTGAACAGCTCGGAGGAATCCTGCATGGCAAAGGCAAAATTCGAGAGGACGAAACCGCACGTCAACATAGGAACGATCGGCCACGTAGACCATGGCAAGACCACGCTGACTGCGGCCATAACCAAGGTATTGGCGGAGCGCGGCCAAGCAGAGTTCCGT
>NZ_JCAMRN010000074.1:0-18415 GCF_059620965.1 Geobacter sp. PheSNFMC | reverse complement strand
CCCCCGATACAGTTCATTAATCAGCACGTCCTTGTTCTCGAAATACCGGTAGATCGTGCCGGCCCCCACCCCTGCACGCTCTGCGATGAGCGCCATGGGAGCACCGTGAAAGCCGTGCTCTGCGATAAGCTCAAGGGCCGCCCGGACAATCTCGTCCCGTCTTTCCGGCTTGGTCATACGTACCTCTCTCTAATCGGAATGAACGTTCATTCCAAAATATAAAAAACGGGTTTGGATGTCCAGCATTTTTTCCAAACCCTTTGTCGCTAGAGAGCGTGACAAGCGCGGCGGAAGCCGCTCAGGAGCCGGTCAGATCGAACTGTTTGATTTTTCTGTAGAGGGTGTTCCTGCCGATACCGAGGACTTTCGCCGTCTCCGTTATGTTCCACCGGTACTGCTCCAGCGCCCGCCGGATGGTTTCCTCTTCAGTATCCTTGAGACATGGGGGGGCGGGAGGGACCATCCCCCTCTCCCGCATGGCCGAGATCAGCCTGGTTTCCAGGGCGTGCAGTGAATCGAGCATGGTCTTCAACTCATCAGGATTCATCGTCCGCACATCGGGGATAGAGAGCGTGCGCCCAGGGAGATGCTCCTGGGAAAGGACACCGGCCGACGGTTCGTCTCCGACGACCGGCGGCGATATGCTGTCGGCTGCATCGGCTCCGTTCACCAGCGTGCTCCCCAAGTGGTCAGGCATTATGGTGTCGCCGCTGCACATAACCACGGCACGCCGCATAACGTTGGCAAGCTGGCGTATGTTGCCCGGCCAGCCGTACCCCTGCAGGAGGCGCAACGCCTCGGGTGAAATCCGGAAATCGGGATTGAGCTGCCGGACAAAGTGCTCCGCAAGTTGGGGGATGTCTTCAAGGCGGGAGCGCAGCGGTGGAATTTCGAGCCGTACCACGTTGAGCCGGTAGTACAGGTCCTCGCGGAACGTTTTCTCACGAATGGCCTGCTCCAGATCGACATTGGTCGCAGCGATGACCCGCACGTCGGTCTTGATCGGCTTTTCACCACCGACGCGCATGAATTCGCCGGTCTCCAGCACCCGCAGCAGCTTTACCTGGATCTGCGGACTGGCGTCACCGATCTCGTCGAGAAACAGCGTCCCGTGGTTGGCCAACTCGAAAATGCCGCGGCGGGGCTGGTTGGCGCCGGTGAAGGCCCCCTTCTCGTGACCGAACAACTCACTCTCCAGAAGGTTTTCCGGCAGGGCGCCGCAGTTTACCGGGATGAACGCCTGGTCGGCCCGCCCGGAGGCGGCGTGGATGAAGCGGGCCAGAACTTCCTTACCGGTGCCGGTATTCCCCTGGATCAGGACGGTCACATTCTTGGCGGCAATCTTGTGGGCCACGGACACGAGCCGCCTCATGGCCGGCGAGGCGCCCACCCGGAAACCGACTGCCCGGGCCACGCCGGCCCACTCCTCCGCGTCGGCGCTTCCCTGCTGGAGGTTGAGGCCGTGGCTGGCGGCCTTTTCAACCAGAGCCTCTATCTCATCGATGTCTTCGAAGGGCTTTTCCAGGTACTCGTATGCCCCGAGCTGCATCGCCGTGACGGCCGTCTTGATGGTGCTGTAACCGGTCATGATGATGACTTCGCAGGAAGGCTGCCGGGCCTTGATCGCCTTCAGAAGGGTCAGACCGTCGGTATCCGGCAGCTTAAGGTCCACCATGGCCACGTTGAAACTGTTTTCTCCGATGGCCCGCAGGGCGTCCGGCTCGTTCGATGCGGTGACGACCCCGTACCCTTTTCGCGCCAGCAGGCGGCGGAAAAAAGTGCAGACATCCGCCTCATCGTCGATAATCAATACCTGTATCTGTGACATGATAACACTCCGCCATGGGTTTTTTGAGCATGATGCGGCTGCTCACCCCCTGCTCGCGTTGCTCACTTCTCCCCTACCTTGCAGGGGGGGGGGACTGAGGGGGTCCATTAATGCCAAAAAATATGAATAAAATTCTTACTGCTCGACGGGAAGGAGCAGCGAGAACGTGCTCCCCTCCCCCTGCTTGCTCTCCACCTCAATGGTTCCGTTATGGGACTCGGCAATACCCAGGCTTACCGAAAGGCCGAGCCCGGTCCCCTTGGTCGCTTCCTTGCTCGTGTAAAACGGGGTGAAGATCTTGGACAGGTTCTCCGGCGCGATGCCGGTGCCATTGTCCTTCACGCTGAGAACTGCCCACCTCTTTCCATGCTTGACCAGCAGCGAAGTTGCCACCGTGATGACTTTTTCCCTGCGCTCCACATCACCCAGGGCATCCCGGGCGTTGATCAGGAAGTTGGTCAATACTTGCTGGATCTGGGGACCGTTGGCGGTGAGCCGGGGGAGAAAGGGGGCCAGCTGTTCGACGATCCTGATCTGGCTCCGGTTTATCTGGTACTGGATCATGCTGAGCACCCGCTCAACCTCGGCATTGAGGTCGATATCCATCACCGGCGGCTGGTTCTGCCGCGAAAAGGTCAGCAGGTTCTGGATGATCCGTTTGCAGCGAATGCCGGAATTGACAATGTCTTCCAGCACCTCTGCCCTGTCGTACTGGCCATCCTGCTGGAGATCCCTGGCCAGCAGCTGGGCCGTGCCGATGATGACCGTCATGGGGCTGTTCAGCTCGTGGGCGACCCCGGCCGCCATCTCCCCCAGTGCCGCCAGCTTCGCCGTCTGCACCAGCTGAGCCTCCATCTTGGTCTTGTCGGTGACATCCTTGATGATGATCGTCACCGCCGAGAGCTGCTTCTCTTCGTTGAGCACCGGGTAGTAGGAAAGGTCGAGAATCAGCCCCGTGTCGGTCTGCCAGCGCTGGAAAACCGGCTTCAGGGTCCGCTGGACCTCCTTGATGGGGCAGTTATCGCAGGGATGGGTCCGGCCGTGGAGCCTGGCAAAACACTTGTTGCTCACCGCCTGGTTCCAGAACCCGCTCATGGCCGGCGGAAGCCGGTTGTTGTGGAGCAGCACGTTGTAATCGGTGTCGATCAGGAAAATCGGGTCGGTGACCGCCAGGAAGGTCTCTTCCCACTCCTTCTTGGCCCGGGAAACCTGTTTGTAGAGACGGGCGTTCTGGATGCTGATGGACAACTGGTCGGCCAGATGCTGCACAAAGCTCAGATCCGACTCATTGTAGGCCCCGTCGACAATGCTGGCGACGATGAGGGCGCCGATCACCTCGTCCCGCTTGAACATGGGGGCAACCGCCAGTGCCCGGAGCGGCCCCGGATAGCGGGGATTGATCTGGACATGGCTCAGCTCTTCGGCTGTCTGGTTGAAGATGCCGGCCTTTTTGTCCCGGATGACATTCAACGTGGGGGAATGGGCGGGAAAGTTGTCAATCCGGCAGAAATCCTTCGGCATCAGGGCCTTGAGCCGCAACGCGCCGTTGCGAAGCGTCACCAGGCCGAGAAAATCACAGGGAAGGGTCTGGGGAAACTTGGTGAAAGCCCGTTCCAGGATATCCTCAATGGACATGTCGATGTTGATGTCCCGGATGAGCTGCTGAAGGATCTCCAGGCGGCTGTTCTGCTTGAGGATCTCCTGGTTCCGTTTTTTCAGCTCGATATAGTAGTTGAGCTTGGAGGAGTCGACCCCGGTCAACTGCTCCAGCAGCTTTTCCCTGTTGTCCATGGCTCTCCCCGGTTACATCGCCTTGCGAAATATTATTTCGATGTCTTCAACCGTGGCGTTGCGCGGATTGGTCACCAGACAGGCATCGTTCAGGGCGTTGCGGCTCAAAAGCGGGATGAACTCCTCCCGCAGCCCCATGGCGCCGAGCCCCTTGGCGAGGCCGATATCGGCGATCAGCTCGCGGATCCCCTCGATGGCCAGCCGTGCCCCCGCCTCGGCACTGGTGTTGCGCACGTCCTTCCCCAGGGACCAGGCGATATGCTTGAAGCGCTCGGGGCAGGCCGTGAGGTTGAACTCCATGACATGCGGCAGGATCGAGGCGTTGGCCTCGCCGTGATGCTCGTCCAGGAGGCCGTCCACCTGGTGGGTCATGGCGTGGGTGGCGCCGAGGATGGCGTTGGAGAAGGCGATGCCGGCGGTGAGGCTCGCCATGGCCATATTGGTGTTCGCCTCCATGTCCTGGCGGTCGGCCACCGCTCGCCGCAGGTTGGCCGCAATGAGCTGGATCGCTTTGCAGGCGTGGATGTCGGTGAGGGGGGTCGCCGCCAGTGAGACGTAGGACTCGATGCCGTGGGTAAGGGCATCCATGCCCGTGGCGGCGGCCAGCTTGGCGTCCTTGGTCCTGAGGAGCTCCGGGTCGACGATGGCGATGTCAGGCACCAGGGACTTGGAGATGATGGACATCTTCAGCTTCCGCTCCGTGTCGACGATGATGGCGAACTGGCTCACCTCGGAACCGGCGCCCGCGGTGGACGGGACGATCACCATGGGGGGGAGCGGCCGGGAAATCTTGTTGATTCCCTCATAATCACGCAACTGGCCGCCGTTGCTGGCAAGGATGGCCACTGCCTTGGCCACGTCGGTGGGGCTGCCACCGCCAACGGCAACAATGGCGTCGCACCCCGAGGCCAAGTACCGTTGTGCTCCCTGCGTAACCTCGAAATCCTTGGGATTGGAGGTGAGGGACGAGTAGATTTCCGTTTCCAGGCCGACGGCGTGGAGGTAGTGCAGCGCCTGCTCCACCCATCCGGCATTGATCACATCCTCATCGCTGACCAGGAACACCTTGGAGGCGCCGATGCGGGCGGCGCTCTCGCCGATCTGGCTCAGGGAGCCCCGGCCGAAGATGATCTCCGGCGCCACAAACTTGCTGATATTCACACTGTCTCCTTTTGGAACCGGCCAGTTTTCCGCCGTCTCACGCCACCGACCGGCGAGAATGACACCGTATACAGGTGTATACGCCTGCAATTCCCGTGCAAAAGACATAAACCTGCCGTTTACGTCATATTGCGCCATAGTGGCCCGTTGCCGCTGTTCCATTTCGAAACAAAGGCTATCGTTCCATTTTAGCGCACTATGCTCCAAAATGGCACAAAGTTTGTTTTAAGGGGGACAGAGATGCAGATGCACCTACCGGCCGCAGCGGCTAATGCTGACGGAACGGCTGGGTGACTGTGCCAAGGTTTGTGGTTTGCACAAACGACTGCCCGATGAGGGAAAACTAGGGAAGGTGAATCAGGTCGCACCCGCGGCACTTTCCGTACCGCTGGGCCGGGAGGAAAAAGTTGATGGTGAGACAGTGGGGGCACTGCCAGAAATCGAAACGGGATACCTCCCGGCCGGCAAGGGTGCTGAACAGCCAGCGGTAGTAGGCATCCCAGTCGTACTTCGGAGGCTGCGCGGCCTGTTCAACCAGTTGCTCCAACAGCATGGGGGGCCTCCCTTTGTCGTCCGGCATTCAAGTGTACACCACAACTGCCGAGAGAAAAAACATTCATCACTCCCTGTCGGGTATTAATTCAATTAAAAAAGCCGCTCCCCCTGTCCGAAACAGAGTGGAGCGGCTTTTTGCGCGTAGAGAAACCGCGTCAGGCCAGATGCGCACCAATGGCCGCGGCGGCCCGCTTGCCGTCACCCATGGCGAGGATGACGGTGGCCCCGCCCCGCACCATATCGCCCCCCGCAAAGACGCCGGGGATGCTGGTGGCACCGTTCTCGTCCGCCACGATGTTTCCCCACCGGTTCAGGTCCAGGTCCGGGGCGGTGGCGGTGAGGAGCGGATTGGCCCGGGTGCCGACGGCGTTCACCACCACTTCGGCGGGGAGGTCGAAGTCGGAGCCTTCGACCGGCACCGGCTTGCGGCGCCCGGAGTCGTCGGGCGGCCCCAGCTCCATCCGCCGGCAGCGGAGCGCCGCGACCCAGCCGTCCTCGGTGCCGACGATCTCCAGGGGCGCGGTGAGCATGACGAACTCGACCCCCTCCTCCTTGGCGTGCTTGATCTCCTCCACCCGGGCCGGCATCTCGGCCTCGCCGCGGCGGTAGACGATCATGGCCCGCTCGGCGCCGAGGCGACGGGCGGTGCGGACGCAGTCCATGGCGGTGTTGCCGCCGCCGATGACCGCCACCTGGCGCCCGGCGATGATCGGCGTTGGTGCATCGGGATTTCTACCCGCCTCCATGAGGTTCACCCGGGTCAGGAACTCGTTTGCCGAGTAGACCCCTTTGAGGTTCTCCCCCGGGATATTGAGCATGGTGGGGAGCCCGGCGCCGTTGGCGATGAAGACCGCGTCGAACTCCTCCCTGAGCTGCCCCAGGGTGAGGGTCTTGCCGACGATGACGTTGCACTCGATCTCCACTCCCATTTCGACGAGGCGGGAGACCTCCACGTCGATGATCTCCTTGGGGAGGCGAAACTCGGGGATGCCGTAGCGGAGCACCCCGCCGGTGTCGTGGAGCGCCTCGAAGATGGTTACCCCGTGCCCTGCCCGGGCCAGTTCGCCGGCGGCGGTGAGCCCGGCCGGGCCGCAGCCGACCACTGCCACCCGTTTGCCGGTGGCTGGCGGAAGCTCGACCTTCGCCAGCTTCTCCCGGTTGGCCATGGCCCAGTCGGCCACGAAGCGCTCCAGGTAGCCGATTGCCACCGGCTCCCCCTTCACCCCGCGGACGCACTTGGCCTCGCACTGGGTCTCCTGGGGGCAGACCCGCCCGCAAACCGCCGGCAGGGCGTTGTCACCCTGGAGGATACGGGCCGACTCGGGGAGATCCTCCGTCGCCAGGGCGTCCAGGAACTCGGGGATGGAGACCCCCACGGGGCACCCTTCCACACAGGGGCGGTGCTTGCACTGGATGCAGCGCTTCGCCTCCTGAACCGCGTCCTCCATCCCGAGCCCCCGGTTCACCTCCTCAAAGTTGCGGCTCCGGATTGTGGCGTCCAGCTCGGGCATGTGGACCCGGCCGAGAGCGAGCCGCTCCTTCATGCTGAGATCGTTAGCCATTGGCCACCTCCTTCGTGAGCCGGCACTCGGTGGCGGCATGGCGGGCCCGCTCCTCGAAGCTGCGGTAGGTGGTGAGCCGGTCGCTGAGACCGTCGAAATCCACCAGGTGGCCGTCGAACTCAGGCCCGTCAACGCAGGCGAACTTCGACTCTCCCCCCACCACCACGCGGCAGCCGCCGCACATGCCGGTGCCGTCGATCATGATGGGATTAAGGCTCACCACGGTCTCGATGCCGTGGGGACGGGTCAACTCCGCCACCGCCCGCATCATCGGCACCGGCCCGACAGCCAGCACCACCTTGGGCGCCTTGGCCGGGTCGGCGATGAGGTCAGCCAGCGCATGGGTGACGAACCCCTTGCGGCCGCTGCTCCCATCCTCGGTGGTGATGAGCACCTCGGCGGAAAAGGCCGCCAGCTCGTCGGCCAGGATGATGTACTGCTCGGAGCGGCCGCCGATAACCGTGGTCACCTGGTTCCCCGCCTCGGCCAGGGCCCGGGCCAGGGGGAAGAGGACCGCCGTGCCGACCCCGCCGCCGACACAGGCAACCCGGCCCCAGTTCTCGATATGGGTCGCCTGCCCCAGGGGACCGGCCACGTCCCGGAGTGCCCCGCCCACGGGGATGTCGACGATCTTGCGGGTAGAGGCGCCGATGGCCTGAATGAAGAGGGTGACGGTCCCGGCGGCCGGGTCGGCGTCGCCGATGGTGAGGGGGATACGCTCGTCCCCCCGGTCGGCCCGGACGATGACGAACTGCCCGGGCTTGCGGGCGCCGGCCACGCGGGGCGCCTTCACCGTCAGCCGGTGGAGGTTCGGCGCCAGGATTTCGTTTTCGAGGATTTCGTACATGGATGAAACCTTTCAACCGTGGGATAGGGGCGGCGGAGCCGCCGCAGCTAGATTGAACGTCTTGATTCTCTTTGCCTCAGTTCCACCGAGGGTCGCCCGAGGGGGCCGGGGATTCTCCCGGAGAAAAAGTCCCGCCAAAAAACAGGGTGCCGGTGCGACAGGAAATCGGCACCATGAGCTGCTCAAGCGAATCGGGGGGGCGGAGGCGACGCTTGGGGTATTTTCGGAGTGAGAGTCCCGGGCCCCCTCTACAACCATCAGAAGCCAAATGTGACCACACAGAACTAAAACACAGATCGAAATGTAAACGAATTGCTTTCTCGTGAGTCCTTGACGGCCGCTGTTCCACTTCACTCCGCGTGCCGCTTACGACAGACACTGGAATATCCCCGCGCTCCAGAGACAGCTCCCGCAGGGCTCGGCATTCACGTAGCAGTCCTGCTCGAAGTTATCGGCCTGCACGTAGTCGCAGGGGGCGAAAGCGCAGCCGGGGCAGTAGGGGTGGTCGTAGCGCAGCACATTCTCCCGGTAGCTGCGGAATTCGGCGCCGTTCCAGATATCGAGAACCCCCTTTTCGGCGAGGCTGCCGAAGCGCCGGGGCCGAACCGGATGGAGCCAGCCGTTGGCGTAGGAGCGACAGGAGTGCCAGAGGTAGTAGCAGGGATGCACCCAGCCATCCCAAGACACGAAGGCGCCACCCTGCTCCACGAAATCGCACCGCTTGCGCTCCCGAGGTACCGCCTCGGGAAGCCTCAGAGCCAGGCCCGTCGCCCGCGCCACCTCCCGCGCCTCCTCGAAGACCTCGACCACATCCTGGAGTCTGCCGTAATCCAGGGCAAGAAGCCTTCTGAGGTCGAGCATGATGCCGCGATTCTGGGCGTCGGCCCTGATCGCCTCCACGAAATTCACGATTCGCTGCTCCGCGGGAGTACGGTCGAACCGGAAGAGGAGCTCGAAATAGCGGCGGATCTCCACGCCGGCCAGTTCGGCCTTGTCCTTCCAGACGTGGAATAGGGAAAGGGCCTCGTCGGTGCAGAGGTCGTAGGCGCGCTGGTCCGTGTGGGACTCGCCATAGGGGAGGACGTGGGAGACCAGAGCATAGGTGACTCCCCGGGCAGCGGCCCAGCGGAGCGCCGCCGGCAGCTCCCGCAGGTTCTCGCGCATGAGGACGAACTCCACGCCGATCTCCAGGTCGGGCCTGCCGCACCCGGCCCGGGCGGAGGTGAGGGCCGAGAGGGCCCATTCCAGATCGTTCAGCTTACCCCCCTCGCGGATGGCCCGGAAGGTGTCGGGGGAGGCGCCGTCCATGGAGAGGCAGATCCGGTCGACTCCCGCATTGACCAGTGAAAGCGCCCGGATGGTGGTCATCAGGAGCCCGTTGCTCTGGAACCCGATCCAGCCGTGGGCCGGCATGAATTTGCGGGCCCGGGCGATGAACTGCTCCAGCCGGGGATTGAGGAGCGGCTCGCCGACCCCATTGAGGATGAGCGCCTCCAACCGGGGGAAGGCCGGTTCCAGGGCCGCGAAGGTCGACGGCTGCAGGTCGCCCTCGGTGATGCTGCAGCCGGGGGTCTGCTTCATGCACATGACGCATCCCAGGTTGCAGCGGCTGGTGGTCTCCACGAACAGCTTTGTTGGGTGCTCACGGAACGCGGGAGCGACGGCGGGGGGCTCCGCAGGGTAAATCGCCGGGGAGTTTGCTGACATGTGGTCTCCAGATCGGGATTAGATGATGTGACAGCAGCCGGTCAGGAAAACCGCAGCCCCTCGGCCACCACCTCGGCAATGTCCCGTACCCGGGTATCACCGGCCTGGCGGTCCTTGAGGCCGTCCTCCAGCATGGTCATGCAGTAGGGGCAGGTGACGCAGATGGTTTCGGGCGCCGCCCGGAGCGCCTCGTCGACCCGGCTGTGGTTGATGCGGCTCCCCAGTTGCTCCTCCATCCACATGCGCCCCCCGCCGGCGCCGCAGCAGAACGATTTCTCCCGGTTGCGGCCCAGTTCCTCCGCTGGCTCGCCGGTCACCCGGCGGATCACCTCACGGGGCGCCTCGTAGACGCCGTTGTGCCGTCCCAGGTAGCAGGAGTCGTGGAACACCACGGTGCCGAGACCGGCATACTCCCCCTCCAGGGAGAGCTTTCCGTCGGCCAGGAGCCCCAGGATGAACTCGGCGTGGGGGATCACCTCCAGCTCCAGGCCGTACTGGCGATAGTCATTTTTGAGCGTGGTGAAGCAGTGGGGGCACTGGGTAATCACCCTGGTCACCCCCCGCTCCCGGAAGAGCGCCACGTTCTCCCGGGCCATCCGGTCGAAGACGAACTCGTTGCCGAGCCGCCGGAGGCTGTCGCCGCAGCACGTTTCATCCTTCCCCAGGATTCCCCACGACACGCCGGCCCGGTCGAGAATCCGGGCGAGGGCTACGGTCACCTGCCTGCTCCGGGAATCAAAGGAGCCGGCGCATCCCACGTAGAGGAGATACTCGGTCTTGCCGGCTTCGAAGGGCTTCACCGCCATGTGGGAAGTCCACTTGGTCCGCTCCGTGGGGGCGATTCCCCACGGATTAGAGCGCCCTTCCATGTTCTCGAAGAGGTTCAGGAGTTCCTCGGGGAACCGGGCCTCCATCTCCACCAGGTGGCGCCGCATTCCTATCACCTTGGGCAGGTGCTCGATGAGAACCGGGCAGGCCGCCATGCAGGCGCCGCAGGAGGTACAGGACCAGATGGCCTCCTCGGCCACGCGCCCCTCCCCTTCCCCGCCGATGAGCGGCACCGTGGCCGCGCCGCCCCGCTTGAGGAGCGGCCCGTTGGCCAGGAGGTTCAGGCGGATAGCCTCCACGAGCCGCCGGGGGTTCAGGGGCTTGCCTGTGGTGGCGGCGGGGCAGAGCTCCTGGCACCGGCCGCACTTGGCGCAGGCAAAGGAGTCCAGGAGATCCGCACGGGAGAAGCGGTCCGCCTGCCCCGTGCCGAAGGCGGTCCCCTCCTCAAAGGCCTCCCGGGCCGGGATGCTGGGACCATCGGGCCGGCGGACGAAGCAGTTGGCAACGGCGGTGAAAACGTGAAGGTGCTTGCTGTAGGGAATGAGGACCGTGATGAAGGCGAGGAGCGCTACGGCGTGGGTCCACCAGGCAAGGAGACCGAACGCCTCGATCTGCCGGCTCTCCAGTATGCCGAGCATGGCCGCCATTGCCGACGACACCGGCATGACCGGGGCCGCGGCCTGGCGGTCCAGGGCGATGGCCGCGCCGTTCACCCCGAAAAAGCCGAGCATGTGTACGGCGACGAGGATGAGGATGGCATAGGCCTCCAGGCTCCTCCCCTCCGGATAGGGGGGTGCCAGGGTCCGACGCACGAGGGCCACGACCGCCGCACCGAGAGCCGCCAGGGATGCCAGGTCGCAGAGCCCCATGAAGGGGAGATGTACGGCGGCAGGCAGCCGCTCCAGGCTCAGGGAGGGGAAGACACCCGCGAGCATGAATTCGATGTTGGCCGCCAGGAGGATCATGAATGACCAGAAAATGACCAGGTGATTCAGGCCAAAGGGGCGGCTCAGGACCCGCTTCTGGGCGAAGGCGTAGAGGAGCATCTCCCGGAGCCCTTGCAGAAGATTCACACCGCGCCCGTCGGGGCGCCCCAGGGCAACGAGCCCGAGTCGGCGGTACATGCTCCAGCAGAAAACGAGGAGGGAGGCGATCAGAATCGGCGTAAAAATGGCGGCATTGGGCTGCATGCGTGGACCTCTATCGGATGGTTGACTGCTTCAGCTGCCTGAGCTGGGAGGTGAGGGCCGGGACCACGCGGAAGAGATCCCCCACGATGCCGTAGGTGGCCACCTGGAAGATGGGGGCCTCCTTGTCCCGGTTGATGGCGATGACCATGTCCGAGTCCTGCATCCCCACCAGGTGCTGGATCGCTCCCGAGATGCCGCAGGCGATGTAGATCTTCGGCCGGACGGTCTTGCCGGTCTGCCCCACCTGGCGCTCGTGGGGCATCCAGCCGGCGTCCACGGCGCTGCGGGACGCCCCCACCACTCCGCCCAGCTCGTCGGCCAGCTCCTGGAGCAGGCCGAAGTTCTCCTTGGCCATCATACCCCGGCCGCCGGAGACGATGAACTCGGCCCCGGCGATGTCGACTCCCCCCTTCTTGTCCCGGATGATCTCCAGGACCTTGGTGAGGATGTCGGCTTCCCTGATGGCGCAGGTTTCCCGGACGACCTCGCCGGTGGCCCCCTCCCTCCGACCGGGCATCTGCATCACGTGGGGGCGGACCGTGGCCATCTGGGGGCGGAACCGGTCGCACATGATGGTGGCCATGATGTTGCCGCCAAAGGCAGGGCGGGTCTGACGCAGATTCCGCCGGTCATCCACGTCGAGACCGGTGCAGTCGGCGGTGAGCCCGGTCTTCACCCGGGTGGCCACGGCGCCCGCCAGGTCGCGCCCCATGCCGGTGGCCCCCATGAGGACGATCTCCGGCTTGTACGTTTCAATGAGGGAACAGCAGGCCTCCAGGTACGCCTCTGTCCGATAGTGGCGGAATACCGGCTGATCCAGCAGATAGGCCCTGGTGGCGCCGTAGGCGAAGGCCTCGTGGCAGAGGTGCTCCACATTTTCGCCGATGACCAGTGCGCAGAGCTCCGTGCCGAGGCTCCTTGCCAACCCGGCCCCTGCCCCCATCAACTCCCAGGAGACCCGCGCCGGCTCCCCCTCGGTCTGCTCCACGAAGACCCAGACCCCGCGCCAGGCGGCGATGGCCTCGCGCCGGAGCCGCTCCTCCTCGTCCACCCCGTCGTCGGCCTGACCGGCCTCCTTCTCCAGGAGGGCGAGGATCGCCAGCTCCGCGGGGGTGTAGAAGATCTCCAGGGCGTTCCCCGGGCAGGCCTTCACACACTTGACGCAGCCGATGCATTTGTCCTCAACGATGCGCGGCTCCCCTGAACCGCCCATCTCGATACCGTCCACCGGGCAGGCGCTCTGGCACCGGGCGCCGCAGGCGATGCACTTTCCTTCGACAAGGCGCGCCTTGCCGCGGGGTCTCTTCGGTTTCTTCGGTTCGGTCATGGAATACCTCGTTCAAGCGCTACACCGCCAGCATGTCCTTGGCCAGCAACTGTTCGATCAAGAGCCGCGCCGTTCCCACCGGGTCGCCGATCCCGTCGCCGATGATCTCCCCCTTGTCCCGCTCCGGGGAAAAAATCCGGCTCACCCAGGTGGGGGACCCCTTGAGGCCGACGCTGTTCACGTCCAGCCGGAGCACGTCGTTGCCCCAGACCGTCACTTGGGCCTTGCGGGCCGCGAGCCGCATGGGGACGCTGGGGTAGCGGGGGCGGTTCAGCTCCCGCACCACGGTGATCATGACCGGCAGGGGTGCTTCAACGATCTCGTAGCGCCCTTCCAGCTTGCGCCGCACCCTGATCCGCCGGGCGGTGACATCCAGCTGCTCGATGCGGTCCACCAGCGTCAACTGGGTGAAGCCGAGGCGTACGGCGATGCCGGGGCCCACCTGGGCCGTATCACCGTCAATGGTCTGCTTCCCGCAGAAGACGATCCCCACCTCCTCACCGCTCTCTTGGGCAATCTTCGCGATGGCCGCGGCCAGCACGTTGCTGGTGGAGAGGGTGTCGGCGCCGCCGAAACAGCGGTCGGAGCAGAGGATGGCGTCATCGGCCCCCAGACAGAGGGCCTTGCGGAGCGCCGCCTCGGCGTTGGGCGGCCCCATGGAAAGGGCCACGGACCGCAATCCGTAGCGGTCTTTGACCCGCAGTCCCTCCTCCAGGGCGTGGGTATCGTAGGGATTGACGATGAACGGAATTCCTTCGCGCACCAGGGTGTTGGTCACCGGGTCGATCTGGACCTGGGTCGTGTCGGGCACCTGTTTTATGCAGGCGACGGTGATCATGGATATTCCCTCCTGAAGCGGCTCATGCCCTCCTGCGGGCCTCGCCGCATTTCATTGCCGCGGCCCGGATGGCATCAAGCCGGCCGGCCCGCTCCACCTTGTCCGCGAACTGGAAGAACGCTTCCCGCATGATGTCCGAGGCGCTCATCTTCATTTTCTCCATGAGTCGCTTGACCTCCTCCATCTGCTCGTCGGTAACCCGAACGGAAATGACCGTCGGCTTGGTGTTCACGTAGACCGATTTCCCCATTGTTCCCTCCCTACCTGAGCCCGATGTCGTCGCCCGCTAGCACTTCGACCGGTTCGCCGGCGTGAACCGCCCCTCCCCGCACCACCCGGGCGAATATCCCTTCCTTCGGCATGACGCAGTCCCCTGCCTGATGATAGATGGCGCAGCGGGTGTGGCACTCCTTGCCGATCTGGGTGACCTCCAGGACCGCCCCACCTACCCTGAGGCGGCTCCCCACCGGCAGCGCCGGCAGGTCGATCCCCGAGGTGGTGATGTTTTCGGCAAAATCGCCAGAATCCACGTCAAGGCCCAGGGACCTCATCTTGTCTATGCTTTCCCGGGCCAGCAGGCTCACCTGCCGGTGCCAGGGACCGGCGTGGGCGTCCCCCACGATGCCGTGTTCCTCCCTGAGATCCACTCCATCCACCGGGGTCTTCCGCTCTCCCTTGTTTCTGCTGATGCTGACCGCGACGATCCGTCCGTCCATCCCGTCCTCCCCTATCCCCCGATCCGTGACATGGCCACGGTGCCGTCCCCAACGTCCCCGTTCTCCAGGTGGTGCCGGCCGGGCTTGCCGACAATGAGCGACCGGAGCCCCCGGCGCAGGAGATCGTGATCGTCCGCAGCCAGCAAGGGTTTGAGATCGAGCCCCTCACCGGAGAAGAGGCAGCCTCGCGCAACGCCCGCCGCGGTTACCCTGATCCGGTTGCACTGGTCGCAGAAGTGACCGGAGACTGGGGTGATGATCCCGATGGCGCCGGCAGCGCCGCTGATCCTGAAGTTCCGGGCAGGGCCGGCCATCTCGGCGCTCACCATCGGCAGCAACGGGAATCGCTCTCCGATCCGCCGGAGGATTTCTCTCCCCGGCACGCAGTGTTCACGCCACCCTTCCTCCCTCAGTGTCGGCATGTACTCGATAAAGCGAACCGTCCAGGGCTTGTCCACCGTCAGGGCGGCAAAGTCCAGGAGTTCTTCGTCATTGACACCCCGCATCACCACCACGTTGATCTTCACGGGAGGAAACCCGGCAGCCTCCGCAGCGGCGATGCCGTCCAGCACCCTCTGCAGCTCCCCTCCCCGCGTAATGTACGAGAAGGTTTCGGGGCGGAGCGAATCGAGACTGATATTGAGCCGCTTGACCCCGGCCCGCCGCAGGGGGGCAGCCGTCTCCGTCAGCTGCAGGCCGTTGGTGGTCAGCACCAGTTCCCGCAACCCGGGAATCGCTGCCACACGGCCCGCGAAATCGACAAGCTCTTTCCGCACCAGAGGCTCGCCGCCTGTGATGCGGATTTTCTCGATTCCGAGGGAAACCGCTTCGCGGGACACCCGCAGCAGATCTTCGTAGCTCAGGGTCTCGCCGTGGCGGAGCTTGGGGACTCCGCCCGCCGGCATGCAGTAGCGGCAGCGGAGATTGCAGCGGTCCGTAACGGAAAGCCTGAGATAGGTAATGCGTCTGCCGAACGAATCAATGAGGCCCATGATCTGCTCCACGTCGTGATGATGGGGATGACGACCAGGTAGTCATCGAAGCCGTTGGCAAGTTCAGTACCAATGGCACGCCGACGGCACGAACCGGAGCCGGCCGGCATGCGCCGATGCCACTACTGACGGGGTTTTCCGGGGATTTTTACAGAGTCCTCTCCGGGAAGGACAGGGGTGAGCAGGGCGGGCCACGAACTGTTCCAATACATTACAGCCGTCCCGGAATGGAACGCCTCATCGCTCCATTGCAGAACAACGTTAAATTAATTCGTATTCAATATACTGCCCGCGTTTACAGCTTTTCAGTCAATGTTTACAACAAAATCAGCACGTTAAACCACCACAACCATCATGACCGAAATGACTTGGTATGCGACTTGCCATATCATCAAACAGTCGTTCTACAAATCCGTATGCACAATCGCTGAAGAGAATCTCCGCAAGACCCATCACCATGGCGGCAGCACCGCACACAACAAAAGGAGGAAGTACACATGGCATTGGCAGATCAAACGTTCGGTTTCTTCATCCCCACGGTAACCCTCATGGGAGTCGGCTCCTCCAAGGAGACCGGCGCCCAGGTAAAGGCCCTCGGCGCCAAGAAGGCCCTGCTGGTCACCGACAAGGGGATCTCGGCCATCGGCATGGCCGACCAGGTCAAGCAGCAGGTTGAAGCGGCTGGTGTGCAGGTCGTCATCTTCGACGGCGCCGAGCCCAATCCCACGGACAAGAACGTTCATGACGGCGTGAAGGTCTATCAGGACAACCAGTGCGACTCCATCATCTCCCTCGGCGGCGGCAGCTCCCACGACTGTGCCAAAGGAGTGGGTCTCGTGATCGGCAATGGCGGCAACATTCGCGACTTCGAAGGGGTCAACAAGTCCACCAGGCCCATGCCCCCGTTCGTGGCCATCAACACCACCGCCGGCACCGCCAGCGAGATGACCCGCTTCTGCATCATCACCAACACCGACACCAAGGTAAAGATGGCCATTGTCGACTGGCGCTGCACCCCGAACATCGCCATCAACGACCCGGTCCTGATGGTCGGCAAGCCGGCCCCTCTCACCGCCGCCACCGGCATGGACGCCCTGACCCACGCCGTTGAGGCCTACGTTTCCACCATCGCCACCCCCATCACCGATGCCTGCGCCCTCCAGGCCATCCGGCTCATCGCCGACTGGCTCCGCCCCGCGGTGGCCAACGGCAAGAACCTGGAAGCCCGCGACAAGATGGCCTACGCCGAATACCTGGCCGGCATGGCGTTCAACAACGCGAGCCTCGGCTACGTCCACGCCATGGCCCACCAGCTCGGCGGCTTCTACAACCTCCCCCACGGGGTCTGCAACGCCATCCTGCTGCCGGCGGTCTGTGAATTCAACATGATATCCAACCCGAAGCGCTTCGCCGATATCGCCGTTGCCATGGGCGAGACCATCGACGGACTCTCCGACGTGGCTGCCGCCGCCAAGGGCATCGCCGCCATCCGCGAGCTCTCCGCTGACATCGGCATCCCGGCGGGACTCACGGCCCTTAACGTGAAGGAAACCGACCTTCGCATCATGGCCGAAAACGCCATGAAAGACGCATGCATGCTGACCAACCCCCGCATCGCTACCCTTGACTGCGTAATCGGCATCTACAAGGCGGCAATGTAACAGCGACGCGCCCCCTTCCCTTCGAAGGGGGCTGCCATACTCTCCGAGCCTGGCAGCCTACAAGGTACGCCTCATGGCAAAAGGCCACCGGGTGCCCCCGGAAACGGCGGCGCCTCCCTTTCGGAAAGGAGAGCACACCAACACATGAAAGGGAGTAACAGCTCATGGATAAGATTCTTCGCGTAAACATGGCCGATCTGAGTACCAGGATCGAAGCGGTTCCCGCCGAATGGGCGGGGCTCGGCGGCCGCGGACTGACATCGGCGATCGTTGCCGCCGAGGTCCCCCCCACCTGCCACCCCCTGGGACCGAGCAACAAGCTGGTTTTTGCCCCGGGACTCCTGAGCGGCACCCCGGCCGCAAACTCGGGCCGTCTCTCCGCCGGGGCCAAGAGCCCCCTGACCGGGACCATCAAGGAGAGCAACGCCGGCGGCACCTCGGCCCAGATGCTGGCCCGGCTCGGCATAAAGGCGCTCATCATCGAAGGGGCTCCCACGGCCGATGCCTGGTACAGCCTCCATGTATCCACGGACGGGGTCGCAATCCGGGAAGAAACCGAGTTGATCGGCAAAGGGAATTTCGCCGTGATCGAAGCCGTTGAATCCCGGCTCGGGAAGAAAACCGGCGTCCTCACCATTGGTCCGGCCGGCGAACTGAAGATGACCGCGGCCAACATTTCCGTCAAGGACCCGGACAGCAAGATCCGCAGCCACGGCCGCGGCGGCCTCGGCGCCGTCATGGGCTCCAAGAGAATCAAGTTTATCTCCGTCAACGACGAAGGAGCCCCCAAGGTGCCGATTGCCGACCCGGAGAAGTTCAAGGCCGCGGCCCGCGCCTTCGCCAAGGCCCTCCTGGACCACCCGGTAAGCGGCGAGGGGCTCCCAACCTACGGCACCAACGTGCTGGTCAACATCCTCAACGAGGCGGGCGGCCTGCCGACCCGCAACTTCACCATCGGCCAGTTCGAGGGGCACGACAAGATCTCGGGCGAAACCATGCACGACACCATCGTGGGCCGCGGCGGCAAGCATAAGCACGGCTGCCACGCCGGCTGCATCATCCAGTGCTCCCAGGTCTACCACGACAAGGAAGGCAAGTACGTCACTTCCGGCTTCGAGTACGAAACCATCTGGGGGCTCGGCGCCGACTGCTGCATCGACAACCTGGACGACATCGCCGTTGCCGACAATCTCATGGACGACATCGGCATCGACTCCATCGAGACCGCCGTTATGTTCGGCGTGGCCATGGAGGCCGGCATCCTCCCCTTCGGCGACGGCAAGGGGATCATCCGCCTGCTGAAGGACGAAATCGGCAAGGGAAGCCCCCTGGGGCGGATCCTCGGCGGTGGCGCGGCCTCAGTCGGCAAGGCCTATGGCATCACCCGCGTTCCGGTGGTGAAGAACCAGGGG
>NZ_JCAMRN010000073.1:0-18500 GCF_059620965.1 Geobacter sp. PheSNFMC | reverse complement strand
GAGGAGTTTGGCCGTCAGTATCCGGCCGGTTTTAACGATGAGTCCCAGTGCCATTGCTGTTCTCCTTTAGGTCTGAATTTCGTGGTCTTGATCGATGAGCACCGCGAACAGGATCTGGCGCGTGTCGACCAGCAGCCCGGCCGGAATCGCGATGCGCTGAACGGTGTCGGATAGGCTGATGTGTGCGCCGGACGTCCGGACGCTGGTGTCGATGCTCCGCAGCCAGGGGCGCGTCACCCGCACAGCCGCGTCGGCATCGACGCCCAGACGGCCATGGACGACGAGCCAAAGGTCGGCGCTCCGGTTCAGGCGGTTGTTCACGCGAAGCGCGAGGTCGGATCGACGTTCTAGCCGATGGGCGACCCGAACGGCGCTGTCGGCCCGGACCATCACCGTGCGCCTGGCCGGTGCCCCGGAAAACAGCTCGAAAAGCGCTCCGGGTTGCGCCGCTCCAATGGCGAGCAGTTCCGGCCGCCGTGTGCCTCTGCGGGTGGTGATGGATGCCAGTTGTCCCTTATGCACGGCCACGGCGAATCCTCCCGCTGAGCTTGAGTGCCTGGCCACGGTTCATGGACATAAGCGTTTCCGGACGACGCTGGCCGGTGATCGTGCTGATGGGTTTGAGCTTTCCGCTATGCGTTGCCATGGGGTTATTCCTTCACCGCGCACCAGCCGCCGGTGGTCAGGTTGAACACGCGGTAGCTGTCCGTTCCGATTTGAATGGTGTCTTCCGAGGCGACGTTGCCGCCGCCCACGGAGAAGATCTCGATGAGTTCGCCGCGCAGTTCCTGGTAGGCAGCGGAACCGGACATCGAGGCGAGCCAGGGAAAAAGGATGGTGGTGCCGTAGCGCATCTCCGGATCGGTTTCGCCCTGGAGACCGCCGTTGGCCGCGCCGCAGCGGCCCTGCTGGCCGGAGGCGGAAGTCCAGCCGTCGAACTTGTTCACGGCGTAGAAGGTGCCCGGCGCGTTGTAGTAACTGTTTATGACCGGCTGCGGGTCCTCACCGATCTTTGCCCCCGAGGCGTAATCCCGAACGAGGGTCTCGACGGTAATGGTGTTCGGCGTGACGGCGGTGTCGATGGCGCTCACCCGCACGCGTTCGATGCCCGCGTCGTCCTTGATCACATAGTCCTGTCCGGGCGTGACCACGGTGGCGTCGTTGACCTGAAGCACCATGCCGCTTCCGGCGGTGGCCGCCGCCTGCGTGAGCGCGACGGCCCCGGACCAGAAGCGTTTCAGCAGGCCGCTGTAATGGCCGTAGTAGGTGGAGACGAGCTTGGTCACCACGAAGACGTGGTCCAGATCGGCGAACAGCCAGAAGATGAAGTCGGCGCTGTCCTCCACCCGCAGATAGGTGTAACTGGTGTGCGAAGCCTCGTTGATGCCGGTGTGGGCGGTCGCGTTCCAATACTGGAATGCGGCGACGTGAATCCGCCCGGAGGTGGTGCTGATACGGAACTGCAGATAGACGTCCTCAGCTCCGGATTCCCCGTGCGATTTGAAGACGAAATACGGCTGCGGGTCGGCCGACTGATCGTCGTGCAGGGTCCATCCGGTGGTGGTCACCAGAAAGGTCCGCAGTTGATTGAGCAGGTCGAGCCGACCGTGGGCGAGTCCTTGAATGCTGTGGTATGCCATGGCGGCCTCCTTAGAGAATCGGGTTTTCCGTGCCGGTCAGGCGCAGTTTGATGTCGAGTTTGTTTTGTACCGGCGTGCCCGGGAGCACGGTGCAGCGCCGCCAGAAAGACAGCGTCTGCGGGAAGGCCTTGTCACCGAGGTTGAGCGGTGCGCCCTGGGTGGCGGTGTCGAGTCCGGCCTGGGTCAGGGCCAGGCGGTACCAGACCGCTTCGTCAGTGCCGGTTTCGTCGATGGGATCGAGCACCAGACCGGTGTAGTCGTAGCCGGAATAGATGGTCGTCCCGACGTCGTGCGCGGCCGGAACAGTGTTGGCCACGCCCCGCTGCACGGTGAGATTGGCGGTGCCGCCGCCGCTTTCGACGAGCATCTGCTCGCCGTCGATGATGATGAGTTCGCCGTCGGCAAAGCGCGGTTCGGCCAGGGCGATGGATGTCTGCGCCGCGTCGATGGCCGAAACGAGGCCCGTCTGCTCGTTGGCGACGTAGAGTTGCCGATCCTTGATGTCGCCGTCGGTGCCGTTGTAGCTCTCGGCCTCGGGGCGGCTGAAATCCCCCTCGGAAATCTGCTGGGTCAGCGCTGCGTCAAGATAGAGATGTATCGCCATGGGTTCTCCTTCAGGTGGGCCACTGGGTGGCGCGATAGTTGTTGGTGGCGGCATCGAACCCGGCCTGCGTCGGCGCGTGCAGATCCTGCTGACGGAACAGCCAGCGATAGGAAGGCCGCGACCAGCGGAATCCAGCCTGGTTGAGGCGCATGCGGCTGACGCGCAGGGGTCGGGTCCGATCCACGGAGAGGCGCAGGCCGGTGGTGTTGAGCGGGTTCGCGCCCAGCTTCATGGTCTCGACCCGATGTCGCTGGAGAGAGCCCGTGTCCACGTAGACTTCAAGCGAAGCCCGTTCGCCGGTCAGATTCGCATTGCTCAGATACCGGGTGTTTAGGGTGTTCGCGTTGAGCCGGAACACAGGCCCTCTCCGCCGCCATCGGTCGATCCGGTCGACGGCCAGGGTGACGTCCGCGTCGCAGCCAGCGGTGGAGGCGAGCAACAGATTGCTGATGCCGCCCTGGTTGGCGGTGAGATCGAGACCTTCGTTGAGCCTGGCGCGGCCAAGCTGGAAACAGAGGCGGTGCCGGGATTCCAGGGGTAGGCTCAGGTCGTACTTGGCTTCTGCCCGTTCGACCGGTTCCGCCTGCGTGTCGAAGAAGAAATCCTTCTGCCGGAAGCAGTAGCGTAGCTCGGTCTCGCCATGGGTCAGCGATTTGCGGTTGAGATGGCTCTCGCCCAGCCCGAAGCCGCTTTCCAGCAAATCGCCTTCGAAATCGCGGCCGGTGTAGATGGGCGTGCAGAAGGAAACCCGATGCTCGCCGACGCGGGTGTACGGCAGCCGCCAGTCGTTGAGGGCCTTGTGGTTCAGGCGCATCCGGTTCTGGCGGCCGTGAAAACGGGAGACCTTCACGGCGGCCCGGTCAATTTCCGGGATCATCTCCGTGGTGCTGGTGAGCTGCAGCAGCTCCCAGGCCCTCTGCTTGTTGGTCAGGTGACGACAGGAACCGAGCGAGGAACGTCCGAGGACGAAGGTTTCGTCGAGAAACGCCAGCACGATCCGGCGCACGGCGTTGGCATGCCCGAAGTCAAGCATCGCGCCGCCTTCGATCCATTCCAGGAGGAACTGGAGCCAAAAACAGCGCGTGCCCGCCGGGTGGTGAAACACCAGGGCGTCGCGCAGCCCCTCGGTCTGATTGAGACACAGCACGCGAAACACGCCGAGGCTGAACACCAGCCCGGGCAGCTTGGCTTTGCTGAGTCTGGAGCGGGCATTGAGACGCAGCGCCGAGCGGAAGGTCTCCTGCAGTTCTCCCTGCCAAGCGAGCGCGTCAAAGTCGCGTTCGATGGCCGGGATGGTGCCCTTGCGGCGATAGATTTCGACCGCCTCCCGCACGCGGCGGCGCTGACAGTCCGGCGAACAGGTGCCGTCCACTTCGAGGCCGACCAGTCTCGCCAGCAGCGGCAGGAAGCGCTCGTCGCAATGATCGACGTCGAAGATGGTCGGGAAGTCGTCGATGGCCTGCTTAAGTTCGTCGAGCGTTCCGGCGGGAAGGCTCAGAAAGGTACGCAGGTCACCGGCCTCGTCGTTGTGCTCGTAAAGCGGCGGCAGCAGGCCGAGCAGATTGTCTTTGAACCAATCCGACATCAACCGGCCCTCCGCAGATCGAGGTTGATGGTGCCGAGAACCGGGATTTCGCCGTGGCGCAGCTCGATGTCCTGCTGGGGCGCGTAGAGATGCATGTGGCTGACGCCACGCACACCATCGATCAAGGCCACCAGGTCGGAGAAGTGAATGGTCTGACCGAAGGAGACCTCGTCGAAGGAAAAGAAATCGGTGAGCGCGGCTTCGATGCGGCTGCGCACGTTTTCCAGCGGTTCACCGGGCCAGATGTAGACCTCGGCGTCGATGGAAACGGGCCGGTAGATTGGGTCGAACAGGTTGATCTCGACCGTGATGACCTTGCGGCGTTCAAGAAACTCCGCGAGTTCCCGCTTGAGCAGCGACGAGGGCATGCCGCCGCCATTGGGGGCGATGGCCAGTTGGACGTTGTAATAGCGGATGTTCTGGCAGGCATTGGTGTCGAGCACCTTGGCCTTGGCGACGCCGGGGTAACCTTCGGCGAGCGCCTGGTAATCCTCCAGGGTGACGGCTTTCCAGAGACTGCGCAGCTCCGCCGGTGCCTGTCGGCGGGCATGTTCGAGGGCTTCCCGCGAAGCGCCGCCGGTGGCGGGCACCGGGTTGGTGACGGTCAGGGGAACCTGGCCTCCATCGAGGTAGACCGGGCTCAGTAGTTGGGTGATCCGGTTCGGACCGAGATTGCCCTGGTCTCCGATGGTCTGCAGATAGCTGACGGCGATGGCGCTTCCCTGAACCGGTACATCGCCGCTTTGCCCGTCGCCGAAAATCAGGGTGGAGATGTCGAGGGCGTCGAGGTCGGCCATGAAATGGCGGCTGTCGGCCAGGCTGTCCTGAAAATGATCGACCTCGCTCCAGGCGTCGTCCCCCACCGTAACGGTGATGGTCCCCTGGGCGATGACGTCGCCGGTCAGGCGGATGCGCTGGAATGGCAGCCCCGTCGAAGTGAAGGTCTCGGTGCGGCGCACGCCTTGCCGGGCCGGGATGTCCACCGAGAGTAGGCCTCGCGGGAGCAGGCCGTCCTCGACCGTCTCGAAATCCGCCTCGCCGTCACTCAGCAAGGCGCGGCAGGCCGTTCCCGCCGGAATGGTCAGATCCTTGCCGAGCGGGGCGGAGAGCCGGAAACGCAGCGTGGTGGTGGAGGCCACCGGCGAATCCAGCCGGTAGCCGATGAGCTTGCAGAGGTTGATGACGTTCTGGCGCTGGCGGGCCGTGGGCAGAAAGGCCTCCGCCGCTTGGGCGTCCAGGTAGTAGGCCAGCATGTCGCCCACGCCGCAGAACAGATCGAGCAGGACGACGCCGAGATCGGAGTGGTTGAAATCGGTCCAGCGGTCGGTGAGCTGCGGGATCTTCGCCAGCAGCTCCTGGCGGATCGATTCGTAATCCTTGTTGATGTATCCGATGCTTGCGCGGCCCATGGTCTCTCCGGTTTTCGGCGGTTATGCGAGAGCGCCTGATGCTCTCGCCACGCCGGTTACTTACCGGAAGGGGCCTGGATGTGTCGGAGGCGGGATGCCTCAGAGCGGGCCGCGCAGTTGCCAGACGGGATTGGGCTGCCCGGATGTGTTGTTGAGGTAGTGGGATTCCTTCTTGCCCTCGAAATAGAACAGACCGATGCGGCCCGGCTCCAACGTGGTGATCCGGTGAACGGTGCCAGCGGCGTTGTCTTCCGCCTGGCTCTGGGTGTCGAAACCCAGACCGCTCGCGGCCAGATAGAGGGCGTGCTCGGCCTGGGGCGTTTCCGTTTCGGGCGCTCCCTCGAACGTCAGGTAATGGCCGTGGTTGTCACCCGGATCGCTGACGATCCACTTGCCGTTTCGGTCCTGAAAGGCTCCCTCGATGTAGGCGACTTCGTATTCTCCCGCTGGCCAGATGAAGGAATCATCCGGATCGGGGCTCATCTCGGCCGTGTCGAACCAGAGCAGATTGAACAGCGAGCGCACGTCCGGCGACAGGCGCACGCTGCGCACCGGCGGCGGTTCAGGCTCGGGTTCCGGCTGGGGATAGCTGGGCGCGGGATTGTTCGGGTCTTCTCTGTAGAAGGGATAGACCAGGTTGCCGTCAACCTGGCTCTGGATCACCCGATAGGCGATATGCACCAGCAGCAGGTTTCCGTCGATATTCAGCGGCCGGTCGTCGAAGTATACCTCTGTGATGATCACCCGCTTTTCCCAGCGCTTGATGGCGTCGATCACGTAATGGCGCAGCATGCCTTTGAGCACCTCGTCGTTCTGTTCGAACACCAGATCCTTCAGCCTGGAGCCGAACTCCGGATTCATGAACCGTTCGCCGATCCGGGTGCCGAGGATCTGCAGGATGCTTTCGCGGATGTGTTCGTGCTCACGGGAGGTGGCGGTCGATATCTGGGTGCCGCCGGATACCGACTGAAACCGGAACGGGTAGCGCAGCCCCTTGCCGAGAAAGTCGTAGCTCATCAGGTACGCTCCTCGCAGTCGATGCCGCATTGTCCTGAGCAGCCATTTTCCGGTGCGCCGTCGTCGATGGCTTCTCCCTGGAACCGGACTACCAGATCCAGACCGCTTTTCAGACCCAGGTGGATGGTTCCGTCCGCCTCAATCAGCCCACCGTGGCCGGACTGGCCGCACTGGAATCCCTTGGCTCCGCCGGAGAGCAGACGGACAGCGATGGTTTCGCCGATGCCCTCGATGCGGCCGATGCCGATGATGTCGATAGGACCGGACAGGTTGATCAGAGTGATGAACCGTTCCTGGTGATCGACGTCGAGGCGGATGCCCTCGGGCAGAACCACCGCGAAGCGTTCCGCGCCCATGGCAGTCGGCTCGATCCCGGCAGGTAGTCCGCTGATACCGGCTGCCTCCTGGGTCGAACGCAGATAGGACTCGACCAGGGGGTAAAGGCGTCCCGGGGCGACCTCGATGGCCGTGCCGGGTCCGGGGGTGATGACCTGCTGTTCCCCAGCGTCGATAACGCAGATTCGCTGGTCGTTCGTAGTCCGCAGGATCATGCCGTCGGGCAAGGTGAAGAGCCGGTTGCCATCCGGCAGATCCCGGGGTTCGGTGCCCGCAGGCAGTTCGACGAAGGGATAGAAATCGGGCTCCGGCTCGATCTGTACCTGCTCCAGGTACTCCTGGGTCCTGGCCTGCTGGGCCTCAAGATAGGCCTGGGCCTGGCCGCGCATCGCCTCCGAGGCGGCGTGACCGGCCTCCAAAAGCGTGCGGATGCCGGAAAGCTCCTCACGGATGCCGGAAAGGTGATCGCAGAGCACCCGCAGCACATACTGCTGTTCGCCGGAATCGGTCTGTTCGATGGTGGCCTGCAAGTCGGCGGGTTCTTCGGAAATCATCGACAACCTCCATTACATGCCGACATTGGCGGGTTGGGATTGATAGCTCATGGCGTTGACCGCCGTCACTGTTCCGGTCGCGCCGTCGATTTCGAACACGGTCCAGACCGTGCCGGGGGCGTTGGGAACGTTGAAGGTCTGCTCACGGCCATCGCTCAGGAACACCTTCACCGATGCTCCCGACTGCGCCAGGCCGGTGCTCGGATTGGCGTTGCGGTTGGTGTAGTCGTGGACCGCGTAGCGGTAGACGCCGGGGATGAGCCGATGGATGGTGATGGTCTCCGGCCCGTAGGAACTGGTGTCGTCCACGTCCAATTCCGCCGCCTCGTTTTCGATGGTGTGGGAATAGAACACATGGAAACGACCGCCCGATGGCGTCGGTCCGGTGAGATGGGAATCGAGATCCCTGGGGTTGAGGCCCCACTGCAACACGATGCGGGCGACCTGGCCGTCGAGTTCGGGAGAAAGAACGATCTGAATGTCACCGGAGGTGTTGGGGTCGGCGTTCACCCAGCCATGCCAGGCGATGTATCCCGGCGCGGTGACCTCCACGTAATAGAATCCCTCGTGTACGGACAGCTCAAACCCGCCATAGGCGTTGGCGAAGGTCTGGAACGCCGCCGGGCCGGTTTCCGAGCGGCGGAATTCGATCAGCGCGTTGCCGACGCCGCTGGTGTTGAGGGCGTTGACTACCGTGCCGCTGAGGAAGACCGATGCTCCGCTGGCAAAGTCCGGGTGGTCGGCGAACCAGGACGGATCGCGGACCTCCACCAGTACATGGCGGAGGCTGTCCCGGGTCGAGGATCGCCAGACCATGAGCACGGCGTTGCCGATGGTCCAGCCACAGCGTATGACACCGTCCGGCCCGATCTCCGCGACCTCCGGGTTGCTTGAGGCAAAGACCGGGGCTTCAACGTCGCCGCGCAGGGAGAGCGGAACCCGTTGCTCGAATTCGCCAGCGGAGAGGCGGATGGAGCGAGGCTGAACCTCCCAGTGGCTGAAGGCTGGCGGGGTATCCGTCATGAAGGGACCTCCACCGGCACGGAGACGCCGCCGCCATAGACCTCGACCTGAACGTGCCGCAGGCTGAGCCGCTCGGGCGAATCCCAGACCAGGATCATGGCCGCCCCGGGAACGAAGCCGCACTCGACATTGCCGTCCTCATCGACAATGGCTACGTCGGGATTGGATGATTCGAACACCGGCGCTTCGGGTAGACCACGGATCGAAAGCGGAATGCGCTGGACGAATGGGGATCGCGAGACCCGGATCAGCTTCGGGAAGACATCCCAGTAGTGCGGTTCCTGCGGTTGTTCGAGATTGTTCATGGCGTCCCCCTCAGTTGTCGATGGTGTCGGGACTGCCGGTGACGATGATGGCTCCGCAGGCGGTGATGTCGCCGATGCGGGCGTTGGGCAATCCTTCGGTGATGGTGTCGAAGCTGCCGGTCACGATGGGCGTCACGCCATGCCCCGGGATGGGACAGACGTGCAGATCCCCCATGCGGGCCACCGGCATGCCGTTGTCCAGCGTCCGGCTCGCCCCGGTGATGATGACGCCGCCGTGACTGCTGATGTCGCCGAGTCGCGCCTGGGAGCTCATGGGTTCACCTTCAGCAGCAGATGGATCAGAAAGCCGACGAGTCCGCCGATGGTGCTGCCGATGGTCAGCACGAGGCCGACGATCTTCCACATGGTCTCGGTCCCCATTTTGGAGCCGACCCGGGCATGCAGCCGGTCGATCTCCTCGGCGTGCCGGTGCAGATCGGAATAGATCGAGCGGACCAGCACCTCGACGTTTTCCTTGTCCGATTTCTTCTCGATTTCACGCTCGATCTTCTCGAGGCGGTCCTGGATTTCCCGGCGGTGACTTTCGAGGATGCTGCGGAATTCCTCCCGCCAATGCTCGAAGGTCCGGGCCAGCAATTCCTCGCTGGCCGAGAGTCCGGAGGGCGTTGTTGTTCTTTCTCCCATGCAATGATTCCTTCATGTGTTGATCAAGACGGTGTTCGTCGAGCGAATGATGATGTTTCCGGCCACCCCATCCATGAACACGAGGCTGCCGGACTTGTCGGTGGCGCTGATGCTCTCCTGGCCGGGCGCGGCGTTCATGCGCACCACCTGACCGGCCTTGTCGGTGAGCCGGATCTGTTCGGCGGCGGCGGTGGAATCGACGAGGATTTCCTGAGTGCCGTTGAGCCCCCAGATGTGAACCTTCTCCCGGCCCTTGGTGGTATCGATGAGGATCTTCTGCCAGCGGGAGCGGCCCTTGTCGCAGGAGAGGATGTGGACCTTCTCCTTGTCCTGCCAGGCTTCGAGAATCACCTGCTGGCGGCAGAGGTCGGTGAGCTGGATGCGGGCGCGGGAGCCGACGATCTGCGAGGCGATGTCGAGCTGGTCGCCTTTCTCGGCGTCCTTCGTGCCGCGCCGCAGGGCGTTGCCGCTCTGCATCTCCGGCTTCACCTTCCCTTCCATGGTGAGGATCTGTCCGGCGCGGTCGATGATCCGCAGCAGTTCGTCGCCGTCGCGGTCATCGGCCAGAATGGTGTGGCCGGTTTCGGTCTTGAGCAGGACCTTCAGTCGCTGGCAGTAATACGGCGGATGGCCGTGGTACTTCTTGTGTTCGAGATCGTCATGCCTGTTGGCCTGATGCTCGACCTTATCCTCGCAGTCATGGCAGAAGGCATTCGCGCAGGTGCGCTTCGATTCCTCGGGCTGCTCACCGGGATTGCTCTTGGCCAGCCAGACCCCGGTCCAGATCGGATACTGGACGACGCCGCCTTCGAACTCGGCCCAGACCGAGGCTCCTTCCTCGGGGACCAGGAACATGCCGGTGTCGTCGTTGCCGCCGTAGGGAAAACAGGGCGCGGCCCATTCGGACCAGTTCTCCCGCCCGCCGCCGAGCACGGCGGGGATTTCCAGGCGGACCCGGCCGAGGCGTTCTGGGTCGTTGTTGTCGCGCACGAAGGCCCGGTACTTGCCGTACCAGCGGTTGCGGTAGCGCTCCTCAGATTGACGGTCGCGGGTTTCAAGCATGCTCCGCCTCCCGCTTTCGACTGGCGTTCCAGGCCAGCCAGCCGCCCAGGCGAACCGCCCAATGCATGAGCTGGCGTTTCCACAGGGGCACGCCCAGGGCCGCCATCAGTTCGAGAAAGAGGCGGTCGGCCGCAAGCCGCGAGACCTTGCCGGTGTGGTAGAGATAGTCGTGAACAACGGCCGCCGGGGAATATCTCCCCCAGGGCGGCACCACGCGCCAGAACAGGCGCGGCACCGAGGCGAAGTCGGTCTCGAACCCGGCGGGCACTTCGATGATGCGGCCAGTGCCGGTGCGGACACGGAACGGCTGGGTCAGCCTCGCGGTCATTCCATTGGGCAGGATCTCCACCCGAAGAGGCCCGGACAGTCCCAGCGCGGTGCCGGAAAACAGGGGCTTGGTTTCGGCGCTCATGACCGCCACCTCGCCTTGCCCGACTGGCGCACGTCGAGATGGACCCAGGATGCGTAGACGCCGATGCCGCCCTCGCGGAAGAATGGAATCTCCTCGGCGATGACCGCCAGTTCCTCGGGCGAAACGCCTGCGGGACAGCTCACGTCGGCAGCCATGCCCAGCGTGTGGAAACTCTGCTCCGCGCCGCCCACCGCCTTGTTGTGCCGGTTGCAACGGAAGCCGCTGGTGATGGACAGCGGTTTGCCGATGCGGTCGCGCAACGCCTGCAGGGCGTCGACCAGGTCGGGATGGACTGCAGCCGAATGGCCGCAGCAGTTCGTGCCTTTGCAGGCGAATTCCGAACGGTTGAAATTCTTGCTGAGATCACCCATTGCCACCTCCTTGTGTGACCGCGCCGGAGTCCGCGTCGATGGTCACCATGGCTGGCGGCTCGTTTTGCGGCGTGGGCGGGGCCTCCTTGTCGTTGGGTTTGCCCTGGGACTCGGCGGACTTGTTGCCCGCGCCCTTGCCGAGGGCGTTCTTCTTGAGTTTGAGTTCGCAGAGATAGCCTGCGCCGCTGATGCTGTGGCGCACAGAGTGGCAGTAGTAGATGCCGGAAAACTTCCGTCCCACGCCCTTGATCTCGACGTTCTTCTTGGCGCGTAGCTGGGGAATGCCGATGGTGGCCGCGTCCGCCTCGACCTGGCGCAGCTCGGCCTCGCGGAATTTGCCTTCGGCGCTGTCCTGGGCGGGCTCCTGGCGCGGCTCTTCGTGAAAGCCTTCGGAACGGTCGAAGCTGGGCACGATTTGCCCCGTCTCCTGTTCCTTAAAGCTGCCTTCGCCGGTGTTGCCGTCGACCAGATAGGTCTGTTTGCCCAGGGCCGTCCGCTCGGGCGTGCTGGCGTTGTTGGCCTTGTGCTCGACCACGTCCTTCTTGCGCGGGTCGATACCGACCGTCTTGGTCTCGACACCCGCGCCCTTGGCTCCCTGGGATTGGGTGCTGGGGCGGAACGAGCGCAGCAGGCCCTTGGTGTCGGTGAAATATTCGAGGGTCAGAAGCGGCGTCTGGTCGAGCTCGCGGGGATGGAAATGGAGTTCGTCGTCCTGGATGTAGAAGACATAGCCGCTCACGCCGTCGCCATCGCGGTCGCGGGCCTTTTCCGCCAGCTCCTTGAGGAACTGGGCGTCCGAGATGTTGCTTTGGGTGACGCGGAGATGGGTTCCCTTGGTGGCCGTGACCACCGGGGTGAGGCCGTTGGCGGCGGCGATCTGTTCGGCGATTTCCGAATAGAGGATGCCGGGAGCGGGTTTCTGCCAGACCTTCTGGTTCTCCTTGCCCGCGAGTTTGAAGCCCTTGTCGTAGGCCTTGATGCGGATGGTCGGATCGCCGTTTTCCGGGAAGTCGTAATCGATGTCCTTGATGACCGCCTTCTTGCGCGGAGAGAGGTTCCCCACGTAGCCGAAGCGGGCAACGATCTCGTTGCCTTCCTGGAACAGCGGATCGTCGACGAACTGCAGGTTGCGGTCGGTCACCGACAATTCGAGGACATCCAGCTCCTCCTCGTTGTCGGTGAAGACGAACGAGGTGATCTCCTGGGTAATGTCCTTCGAGAGGTCTTGCCCCTCGATCTGAATCAGAAATGTCGGCTTGAAGGTATCCAGATCCATGCGTTTCTCCGGCGGTTCGCAGTTCCCTGCTTACTTACCGGAAGGCATGGCGAGGTGTCGGGGGGGATCAAGCTTTAGGTTTGAAAATCTTTTGGCGTATGGAGGGTGTGTGGCAATTGAGAGTTATGTGCATAACGGGCCTGCCGGTGTGCGGCTCAGGCCGCACCACTGGCGGGTTAGCGGGGTTTTTATGGAATGCACTCTAGTAGTACCACACGGAACTGACATCAGCATCATTGAGCGGGAGTACCCTGACCTCTCGCGCAACCAAGACATCGCGGTCGGACTGCAAGTGATCTTGAAGCCACGGGCCCGTCCCACCCCGACATGGACCTCGATGCCCGAACGGACGTTAGATTTCGAGTTCTAGGCGTTCTGCGATGAAGGTTGGATCCCAGCCGGGATTGAAAGTGTCGACGTGGGTGAATCCGAGCCGCTCGTATAGGCCACGCAGGTTCGGGTGGCAGTCGAGCCGCAGCTTGGCGCACCCCTGCGTTCGCGCGGCATGGCGGCAAGCCTCGATCAGCGCGGAGCTGACACCCCGGCCCGCATGTGTCCGTCGCACCGCGAGCTTGTGCAGATATGCGGCCTCCCCCTTGAGGGCGTCGGGCCAGAACTCGGGATCCTCGGCCGACAAGGTGCAACAGCCGACGATGCCGTCGCTGCAACTCGCGACTAGGAGCTCGGATCTCAGGACGAAGGTCTCCGCGAATGTCCGGTCGATCCGCGCGACGTCCCAGGCGGGCGTTCCCTTGGCGGACATCCACGCCGCAGCGTCGTGCATCAGCCGCACAACCTCGTCGATATCACCCGAGCAGGCGACCCGAACGTTCGGAGGCTCCTCGCTGTCCATTCGCTCCCCTGGCGCGGTATGAACCGCCGCCTCATAGTGCAGTTTGATCCTGACGAGCCCAGCATGTCTGCGCCCACCTTCGCGGAACCTGACCAGGGTCCGCTAGCGGGCGGCCGGAAGGTGAATGCTAGGCATGATCTAACCCTCGGTCTCTGGCGTCGCGACTGCGAAATTTCGCGAGGGTTTCCGAGAAGGTGATTGCGCTTCGCAGATCTCCAGGCGCGTGGGTGCGGACGTAGTCAGCGCCATTGCCGATCGCGTGAAGTTCCGCCGCAAGGCTCGCTGGACCCAGATCCTTTACAGGAAGGCCAACGGTGGCGCCCAAGAAGGATTTCCGCGACACCGAGACCAATAGCGGAAGCCCCAACGCCGACTTCAGCTTTTGAAGGTTCGACAGCACGTGCAGCGATGTTTCCGGTGCGGGGCTCAAGAAAAATCCCATCCCCGGATCGAGGATGAGCCGGTCGGCAGCGACCCCGCTCCGTCGCAAGGCGGAAACCCGCGCCTCGAAGAACCGCACAATCTCGTCGAGCGCGTCTTCGGGTCGAAGGTGACCGGTGCGGGTGGCGATGCCATCCCGCTGCGCTGAGTGCATAACCACCAGCCTGCAGTCCGCCTCAGCAATATCGGGATAGAGCGCAGGGTCAGGAAATCCTTGGATATCGTTCAGGTAGCCCACGCCGCGCTTGAGCGCATAGCGCTGGGTTTCCGGTTGGAAGCTGTCGATTGAAACACGGTGCATCTGATCGGACAGGGCGTCTAAGAGCGGCGCAATACGTCTGATCTCATCGGCCGGCGATACAGGCCTCGCGTCCGGATGGCTGGCGGCCGGTCCGACATCCACGACGTCTGATCCGACTCGCAGCATTTCGATCGCCGCGGTGACAGCGCCGGCGGGGTCTAGCCGCCGGCTCTCATCGAAGAAGGAGTCCTCGGTGAGATTCAGAATGCCGAACACCGTCACCATGGCGTCGGCCTCCGCAGCGACTTCCACGATGGGGATCGGGCGAGCAAAAAGGCAGCAATTATGAGCCCCATACCTACAAAGCCCCACGCATCAAGCTTTTGCCCATGAAGCAACCAGGCAATGGCTGTAATTATGACGACGCCGAGTCCCGACCAGACTGCATAAGCAACACCGACAGGGATGGATTTCAGAACCAGAGAAAGAAAATAAAATGCGATGCCATAACCGATTATGACAACGGCGGAAGGGGCAAGCTTAGTAAAGCCCTCGCTAGATTTTAATGCGGATGTTGCGATTACTTCGCCAACTATTGCGATAACAAGAAAAAGCCAGCCTTTCATGATATATCTCCCAATTTGTGTAGGGCTTATTATGCACGCTTAAAAATAATAAAAGCAGACTTGACCTGATAGTTTGGCTGTGAGCAATTATGTGCTTAGTGCATCTAACATTCGGTTGTGCTGCGAACGGGCTTGTCCCGTGAGTCCGCTCGAACCGGTTGTTAGGTGGCGCCAGTCCACATTTTCCATTATTTTCTTCGCAATTGCAAGCAAATGATCGTTTTCCTGCGTATGTATAGGTATGGGAACTTACATTCCCCATCGGGAAGGGATAATCCAGACCATAGTCCGCAATTCTCTAACCCAGTACCAAGCCTACGCAAGTCCATCGCAAACTATCCTTGACCGCCTTGAGCATTTTGCTGAATGTGCCGATTGGACCAAGGGTGTTGTTCGAATACGTTGCCATGATTGTGGACATTCGTACTTCAGGCCATTTTCGTGCAAGGTTTTCCACCTTTGCCCATCCTGTGACCAAAAACGGACCTTACTCTATGCTGAATACCTGGCCGAGGATTTGCTCCTTGATCTACCGCATCGGCAATTTGTTTTTACGATTCCCAAGATTCTCAGACCATACTTTAAATCGGATAAGCGACTGTTTGGCGAGGTGTCCAGGCTGGTATTCTCCTTGCTTTCTGATTTTTTCTCCCTGGCAGCCGGTCAAGAACTACTATGTGCCTGTGTTGTCAGCTATCAGTCGTTTGGTGAATTCGCTCGATTCCACCCGCACTGGCATGTTCTGGTTCTGGAAGGTGGGTTCACCAAGTACGACCGCTTTGTATATTTACCAATTGGAGCCGACGAAGGGATGCTCAAGGTCTGGCAAGCAGCGATTATGGCTTTGTTTCTGCGAAAGGAACTAATAGATCAAGCCCGAGTGAACATGCTCAGAGACTGGAAGCATTCCGGCTTTAGCATCGAGAGCGAAACCAGACTATTCAACAAGGCCGATCGAGAAGCCCTCGGCCAGTATGTCGTTCGCGGCGCTACCTGTGCAGAAAAAATTCAGTATGATCCAGCTTCCGACACGATAATCTGGACAGCTAGCCCAAAGGGATTCTACAAAGGAAAAACAGAGACCTTCAAAGGCTTTGAATTCGTCGACCAGCTTGTGGCCCATTTACCACCAAGGCGGGTTCAATTGGTTCGTCGCTATGGCGTATATGCGGGCAAAGTCCGCAAGCAGTGGCAAGAGCGCCCCAATATTTATAGCCTGGCCCCAGAAAGTTGGCAAAAAGGTCATCCACGCGAATCCAAAATTGTTCCAGCCATACCTCAGGAGAAACCGGAAACTGTCCAAGTTTCCGATGCCTGGTCTAAACTACGCAAACAAAGCTGGGCACGGTTGTTACAGAAAGTCTACGAGGTAGACCCGTTTGTCTGTCCGAAATGCCACGGGACAATGTCGGTTGTGGCGATTATCGAGGACCCAAAAGAACTTGCCAAGATTATTAACTGGGCAAAGCAGCAAAATCGAGAGCCGCCAGTAACTGTCTGCGCACGTTCACCTCCTGTGCGGGCACTGGTGTCGGTATAATACCCCAAAAACGAAGTTTATACAGAACAGGATATCACCTCGAAATCGGTGCTTATACAGCGACCTGGGGGGGGAGTTATAGTCTTATGGTCTTGAATAAATCCCTAAAAACAAAGCTTGACAGCGTAAATAGACTTGAAATAAACTATCGGTTGTCGGCGTTGCCGAAAAATCTGGTCGGATCAGTTGTTCGGGCTGGGTAAACAGTTGTGGTTCGGGGTAAAAGCCGATTTTCAACGCAAACCCGCAAAAATCCGGAAATGACAGTTCCTATCAGTTTTTGATAATGAGTTTATTAATGAGAAATTTGCCGTTAGAACATCAAATTTTTAATGCTATTATATGGGTATTACAAGTTGTGCATTTAATATCTAATGTAGTTGCGGTAGTTTATAGAGCGCAGGCTGAATAATAAACGCTTTTTAAACTTGTTGTTATAGCAGAATATAATCTTAAAAATCTTACAAGCTTGAAGCCTGATAATTTCAGGCTTCTTTCATTTTTAAATTTCCGAACTTGTAGGAATTATACATAAATCAAAACAATTCTTAATTGACAAAATCAGTCTATAATTGTAATATATGGATATGAATAAAAACACAAAAATAAAAAACAAAAATTTCAACATTAAAGACTCACAGAATTTTTTGCATAATACTAAATTAGTCGAAAATTTGCTTTTTAAAAGCAATATAACTAAGGAGGATTTTGTTGTTGAGATTGGGCCTGGAAAAGGCATAATAACCAAGACATTAAGCAAAATCTGCAAAGCCGTTAATGCTATTGAGTTCGATAGTGTATTGGCTGATAAGTTGAGCCATGAATTTAAAAGTTCAAATGTGTCTATTATTGAAGCCGATTTTTTAAAATACAATTTACCAGACCATAATTATAAAGTTTTTTCAAACATTCCATTTAACATAACGGCAAGTATTTTAAATAAATTGTTAGATAGTGAGAACCCACCCTTAGATACTTTTTTAATTATGCAATATGAACCTTTTTTAAAGTATGCGGGTGCACCATCTTACAAGGAGTCTTATAAATCTTTATTATATAAACCATTTTTCAAAACTAACATATTGCATAGATTTAGCAAATTTGATTTTAAGCCAGCTCCAAACGCAAACATTATTTTGGGCCAATTTTCTTATAAAGACTTTACAGATATAAACCTTGAAGACAGGCATGCTTGGAAAGATTTTTTAGCCTTTGTCTTTTTAGAAAAGGGAGTTACATTTAAAGAACAAACAAAACGAATTTTTAGTTATAAGCAACAAAAAATAATTTTAAAAGAAAGCCGAATTAATGATGATTCAAATATAAGTAATTGGAGTTATGAATTTTGGCTAAAAATGTTTAAACTCTATAATTCGAACATGGTAAGCAAGGATAAAAAAGTTTTAGTTAACAATTCGTATAAAAGAATGTTAGAACATGAGTCTAGTTTAGAAAAGATTCATAGAAATAGAAAGCAAAATAACAGAAAATAGATAAACGGCAGATAAGGAAAAGCTAAATGTTAAAATTAAAGCTAGAAAACATAAACAAAACTTTCGATGGGAAAAACTTTGTTGTTAAAAATTTTAATTTGGAAGTTAATAATGAGGCTTTTGTTGTTTTAGTTGGCCCATCTGGGTGCGGGAAAACAACTGTTCTTAATATAATTGCTGGACTTGAAAACCAGACAAGCGGAAATGTGTATATTGAAGATAAGCTGGTAAATAATGTTGACCCAAAAAATAGAGATATAGCCATGGTGTTTCAAAATTATGCGTTATACCCTATGCTAACTGTTTATGATAACTTATCATTTTAATTCTAAAATTCCATAATTACTCATTTATTCTCCAATTAAAAAATATTTAGCAGAGCTACTAAATGATAGTAGCTCTGACAATTTTAATGACCGGTTACATGTGAACGGGTTGGACTTTTGGAGCATGAACCGCCAGCGCGCGTTTTTGATCCACAATAAATGCAAGTATCAGGACCTACATTTACTTCATGGTATTTATGAGGACTTTTTGAACAAGATCCTCCCGCACGTGTTTTAGAACCACAATAGATACAACAGCCATCTTCTTCTACAACATGATATTTTGACGGGCTTTTTGAACACGACCCACCAGCTCTAGTTGTAGAACCACAATACCTACATTTCCCCATAACGAAACCTCCTGTGATTATATAGATACAATACATTCTATATTGATAATTGTCATTTTTTATTTCCTTTTTTTTGCTCCGCGCAAGCGGAGTCCACCTAACGCTTGAGTTAAGCCGCGCCGCGAAGCGGCGTCGGCTTGAACGAATTGTTAGACATTATTTGCCGACTACCTTGGTGATCTCGCCTTTCACGTAGTGAACAAATTCTTCCAACTGATCTGCGCGGGAGGCCAAGCGATCTTCTTCTTGTCCAAGATAAGCCTGTCTAGCTTCAAGTATGACGGGCTGATACTGGGCCGGCAGGCGCTCCATTGCCCAGTCGGCAGCGACATCCTTCGGCGCGATTTTGCCGGTTACTGCGCTGTACCAAATGCGGGACAACGTAAGCACT